>NZ_QRWO01000021.1:0-50438 GCF_003459655.1 Collinsella sp. AF19-1LB | reverse complement strand
CCCCGCCTCTTACACCACATCTCTGCGCGCTACCCACTGCCCCTTGGTCCAGGACAAAACGGGCTGCCCGAATCATGGGGCGGGTCCATTTTCGGCTGTCCTCAGCTTGCCAGTTCGAAAATGGACCCGCCCCAAGATTGAATCTTTATTCCAACTTTACACCTGGCTTTACAGCTGTCTTGTCAGCTGTAAAGCCAGGTGTCATACTAAAGCCCCAAGATTCGCCAAAAGAGAGGGGCCTTGATGGCACAGAGCGCGAACATGGATGCATCGGAGCTTGCACGCGATATCGCGGCCGGCCTAGCATCGGCAACGACGGCAACGGAGCGCGCGGCACTGGTGCCCGCAGAGCTCGTCGAGGCCATTCAGCAACTAAAAACCCAACGTGACGCGGTGATCCTGGCGCACTACTATGTGGCGCCCGAGGTCCAGGCCGTTGCCGATTACGTCGGCGACAGCTTTTACCTGGCAAAGCTCGCCAAGAGCCTGCCGCAGCAGACCATCGTGCTGTGCGGCGTGGAGTTTATGGGCGAGAGTGCCAAGCTGCTCAACCCCACCAAGACCGTGCTGCTGCCCGAGCCGGGTGCGGACTGCCCCATGGCGCACATGGTCAAGCGCGAGACGGTCGATGCGGCGCGCGCCGAGTACGGCGACGACCTGGCTGTCGTCTGCTACGTCAACTCGACGGTTGAGATCAAGAGCTGGAGTGACGTGTGCGTTACCAGTTCTAACGCCGTCAAGATCGTCTCCGAGCTGCCACAGCAGCACATCTTGTTCATTCCCGACCAGAACCTGGGCCGCTTTGTGGCCGAGCAGGTGCCGCAAAAGCACGTCATCCTCAACAACGGCTACTGCCCGCGCCACCACATCATTACCGTCGAGCAGATCGTCGATGCGCAGGAGGCCCACCCCGACGCGCTCGTGCTGGCGCACCCCGAGTGCAAGGCCGACGTGCTGGCCGAGGCCGACTACATCGGCTCCACCGCCGGCATCATCAAGTATGCCGAGGAGTCCGACGCGAGCGAGTTCATTATCGTGACGGTCCGCGGCGTGCTCTATGAGCTCGAGCGCCGCTGCCAGGGCACCGGCAAGAAGTTCTACTTCCCCGCGGTGCAGCCCACCTGCGTCAACATGGACCTCATCACGCTCGAAAAGCTCGTGCGCTGCCTGGAGACGGGCGAGGGCGAGGTGCAGATTGGCGTGTCGGACGAGGTCGCCGATCAGGCCAAGCTCACGCTCGACCGCATGCTCGAGTACGCGGCGCGCTAAGCCAATGTGACATGAGGGGCCATCCCTTATGCCACATTACAAGGGAGAGGATTCCTGTGGAAACCAAACAATACTCCGACATGGAGTGCGACGTCGTCATTGCCGGTTGCGGCGTGGCGGGCCTGTATGCGGCTCTCAATCTGCCGACGAGCACGCGCGTAATCATGCTCTCCAAGGGCGCCGTCGACGAGTGCGATTCGATGCTCGCGCAGGGCGGTATCTGCGTGCTGCCCGAAGGCTCTGACTACGATGCCTTCTTTGAGGACACCATGCACGCCGGCCATTACGAGAACCGCCGCGAGAGCGTCGACATCATGATCCGCTCGAGCCGTTCGGTCATCAACGACCTGTTGGCCATGGGCGTGGACTTTGAGCGCAAGGCCGACGGCAGCCTCGACTTTACTCGCGAGGGCGCGCACAGCCGCCCGCGCATTGCCTTCCATGCCGACATTACGGGCAAGGAGATCACGACCAAGCTGCTCCAGGCCGTTCGCAAGCTGGGCAACGTGCAGATTTTGGAGCGCGTGGCCATGACCGACATCCTAACGGCCGAGCGTGACGGCGCCACGGTGTGCACCGGCGTCGTCGCCGTAGCCGTGGACGAGGACGATTCAGCTCGCCCCGCAGACGAGCTGGCAAATGCCGCTGAGGACGTGCATGCCGGTAAGCCGTTTAAGATTCATGCCTGCCATACGCTGTGGGCAACGGGCGGCATCGGCGGCGTGTACGATCACTCCACCAACTACCCGCAGCTCACCGGTGACGCTTGCTACATCGCGCAGGAGCACGGCATCACGATGGAGCACCTGGACTACGTGCAGATCCATCCCACGGGACTGTTCTCTCCGCAGCCGGGCCGCACCTTCCTGATTAGCGAGAGCTGCCGCGGCGAAGGCGCGATTCTGCTCAATGCCGCCGGCGAGCGCTTTACCGACGAACTGCAGCCGCGCGACGTGGTCGCCGCCGCTATTCGCGAGCAGATGAAGCAGGACGGCACCGAGCACGAGTGGCTGAGCTTTGCCCCCGTCGAGCGCGACGTGGTGACCGGGCATTTTGCCAATATCCGTGCGCGCTGCCTGGAGGACGGACGCGACATCCTGGACGAGCCCATCCCTGTCACACCCACGCAGCACTATTTTATGGGCGGCGTATGGGTCGACAAGGACGGCCGCACCTCGATGCCCGAGCTCTACGCCGCCGGCGAGACGGCCTGCAATGGCGTGCACGGCAAGAACCGCCTGGCTTCTAACAGCCTGCTCGAGTCCCTAGTTTGGGGCCGCCGCGCTGCTTGGCGTATGCGCACCGGCGAGTCGCTGACCGTGGAGCAGGCCGGTGAGCCCGCGCTTGACGGACGTCACCGCGCCCTGAGCGCCGAGACCCTTGCAATCGATGATTTGGCCCGTGCCGCCGGCACGCAGGCCGTGGAGGAGTAGACCATGAATCCCATTACCATGAAGCTCGTCGTCGATGATCTGATTTTGCAGGCTCTGCGCGAGGACATCACGTTTGAGGACGTGAGTACGGCGAGCGTGTGCCCTACGGCGCGCCCCGCTACCGTTGAGCTCATCGCCAAGGCCGATGGCATCATCGCCGGCTTGGATGTGTTCGCTCGCACTTTTGAGCTGCTGGATCCGCAGAGCTCGGTGCTGTTTGATGTCGCGGACGGCGACGAGGTGCACGCCGGCGACCACGTGGGCCAGGTGCGCGGCGACGCGCGCGTATTGCTTTCGGGCGAGCGCGTGGCGCTCAACTACCTGCAGCGCATGAGCGGCATCGCTACTTACACGCATCGGATGGCGGCCGCGCTCGAGGGCACCAAGACCGTGCTTGTCGACACGCGCAAGACCACGCCGGGCATGCGCGTCTTCGAGAAGGCAGCAGTCGAGATCGGCGGTGGCAGCAACCACCGCTATAACCTGTCGACGGCCGTCATGCTCAAGGACAACCACATCGATGCAGCCGGTGGCGTGACGCGCGCGATCGAGATGGCGCGCGCCCATGCGTCGTTTACCACGACGGTCGAGATTGAGTGCGAGAACCTGGGCATGGTACGCGAAGCCGTGGAGGCCGGTGCCGACATTATCATGTTCGACAACATGACCCATGACGACATGGCCGCCGCCATCGAGCTTATCGCCGGTCGCGCCAAGACCGAGTGTTCGGGCAATGTGGACGCCGACAACATTCGCGCCCTGGCCGACCTGGGCGTTGACTTTATTAGCTCGGGCGCCCTGACGCACTCTGCGCCGATCCTCGACCTCTCGCTTAAGCACCTGCGTCTGCTGGACGGTAAATAATGAACGCCCGCGAGCGTCGCCGTGCCATCATGGGCGTGCTCGAAGGAGCCAAGGAGCCCGTTTCGGGCAGCGCACTTGCCCGCGAGGTTGGCGTGAGCCGTCAGGTCGTGGTTCAGGATATTGCCCTGTTGCGTGCCGATGGGCACGATGTCGTGGCAACCAACCGCGGTTACGTGCTGCAGGAAGCCGCGAGTAGCCCCGCCGTGCCCACGCGCTTGGTCAAGGTTCGCCACGGCGTGGAGCAGACAGGCGATGAGCTTACGAGTATCGTCGACGCCGGAGGCGCCGTGCTCAACGTGATCGTCAATCACCGCGTGTACGGTAAGATCACGGCCGACCTGGACATCCGCAATCGTCGCGATGTTGAGCGCTACCTGCACGATATCGAGAGCGGCAAGAGCTTTCCGCTACTAACGGTGACGAGCGGCTATCACTTCCATCGCATCGCGGCGGAGGACGAGCAAACCCTCGACGAGATCGAGGCCATGCTCAAGGAGAAGGGCTACTTGGCAGACCTCATGCCCTACGAGGACGATCTATCGTAGCCGACGCTGCAAACGCCCCTAAGCGGCAATCTGACGTTCAATCGTCGGTCGCGTACAAAAGTACGCTTCCCTCCTCTTTCACGTCACCTTGCTCGCTTAGGGGCGTTTTCGCTGACGTGAGCTCAACCTGTGACGGTGCCAAATTAATTATCCGCACAAAAAAGGAGGCCTCCGCGGCGATGCGGAAGCCTCCTTTTTGTGCACGGTGTACTTTTGAGTGTGCAAGTGGGGGAGTTGTTACTCCTCGACGATCTCGGTGATCGCGCCAGCGGGGCAAGCGTCCTGGCAAGCGCCACAGGCGACGCAGGAGTCCTCGTCAGCGACGGTAGCGACGTCCTGGAGCTCCAGAACGCCAGCGGGGCAGGAGTCGACGCAAACGCCACAAGCGATGCACTCGTCGGCATCAATTACGGGATGAGCCATGGTAGTTTCCTCTCTGTTGACCGACGCTACAGACGATGCGCGCCGGTTTGATTCGGGCAAAAACATACCACGGGAGCGACCGTTTGCAATACCCTCTGGCCGGCATCTTCATACCGTTCGCCGAGTATGCCAAGGTTTACTAAAAAACGCGCAGGTGGGGCCGTTGAGCTGCGCAAATGTTAGCTATAGGTGACTTGTAATATTGACCTATTGAGCGCGCCTGCGGAAAGGGCATCCCGTTATTTGGCCGAAAACCGGGTCGCAGTTTCCGGTTGGGCCCGCTAGCGGAAACTGCGACCCGGTATCAGCTCTCAAAACGGGATACGGTTTCCGGTTGAGCCTTCAGACGGAAACTGCGACCCGGAATCCACGCTCAAACCGGGATGCGCTTGCCGCAAGACGGCCCCCAGGCACCCCCGGACGCAAACCTCAGCCATCTCTACATAGATCTCAATAGATTTGCCGAGAACTCATTCAGCGCATCTACCTGCGCATTTAAGAACCTAAACTCTCAGCAATAAGAAATCTTATATGAATTGACTTAGATTTTGTATATTCCGGCCCATAAGGGGATACACTACATCCTGAAAGACAAGCCGAAGCGCCGCGCGACAGATCGTCGAGGCGGCGCGAACGCAAAAGAGAGAGGGAATTTCTAATGAGTAAGATTCTTGGTATCGACCTTGGTACTACTAACTCCGCCATGGCCGTCCTCGAGGGCGGTTCTCCGACCATTATCGTGAACGCCGAGGGCGACCGCACCACCCCGTCTGTTGTTGGCTTCCGTGCAGACGGCGACCGCGTCGTGGGTAAGGCCGCTAAGAACCAGGCGGTCACCAACCCCAAGAACACCGTGTTCTCCATCAAGCGCTTCATGGGCCGCAAGTACTCCGAGTGCACCTCCGAGATCAAGACCGTGCCGTATGAGGTCAAGGAGGGCCAGGGTGGCCGTGCCGTCGTCGATATCGAGGGCAAGGATTACACCGCCGAGCAGGTGAGCGCCATGACGCTCGCAAAGATGAAGGCCGACGCCGAGAAGTATCTGGGCGAGACCGTCACCGACGCCGTCATCACCGTCCCGGCCTACTTCAACGACGCCCAGCGTCAGGCCACCAAGGATGCCGGTAAGATCGCCGGCCTCAACGTCAAGCGTATCGTCAACGAGCCGACCGCTGCTGCTCTGGCCTATGGCCTGGACAAGCAGGGCTCCGACCAGCGCATCCTGGTCTTCGACCTGGGCGGCGGCACCTTCGACGTCTCCATCCTCGACCTCGCCGACGGCGTGTTTGAGGTTCTGTCCACCTCGGGCGACAACCACCTGGGCGGCGACGACTGGGATCAGCGCGTCATCGACTGGATGGCTGACAAGTTCCAGCAGGAGAACGGTGTCGACCTGCGTCAGGACCCCATGGCCCTGCAGCGCCTGAAGGAGGCCGCCGAGAACGCCAAGAAGGAGCTTTCCGCCGCCCAGCAGTCCACCATCAACCTGCCGTTCATCACCATGAACCAGTCCGGCCCGCTGCACCTCAACTACACGCTGACCCGCGCCGAGTTCGAGAAGATCACCCGTGACCTGCTCGAGCGCTGCAAGCAGCCTGTCACCAACGCCCTGCGCGATGCTAAGCTCAAGCTCTCCGATCTGACCGAGGTCATCCTCGTCGGCGGCTCCACTCGTATGCCCGCCGTCCAGGAGCTCGTCAAGACCATGACCGGCAAGCAGCCCAACATGTCCGTGAACCCCGACGAGGTCGTTGCCGACGGCGCTGCCGTCCAGGGCGGCGTGCTCACCGGCGACGTCGAGGGCATCCTGCTGCTCGACGTTACCCCGCTGTCGCTGGGTGTCGAGACCATGGGCGGCATCATGACCAAGATGATCGACCGCAACACCACGATCCCGACCTCCAAGACCGAGGTTTACTCCACCGCTGCCGACAACCAGACCAGCGTCGAGATCAACGTGCTCCAGGGCGAGCGCGAGCTTGCCCGCGATAACAAGTCGCTCGGTAAGTTCCAGCTGACCGGTATCCCGGCTGCCCGCCGCGGCGTGCCGCAGATCGAGGTCACCTTCGACATCGACGCCAACGGCATCGTCAAGGTCTCCGCTAAGGACAAGGGCACCGGCAAGGAGCAGCAGATCACCATTTCCGGTTCCACCGCTCTGTCCGACGACGAAGTCGATCGTATGGTCAAGGACGCCGAGGCTCATGCCGAGGAGGACAAGAAGCAGAAGGAAGAGGTCGAGGTCCGCAACCAGACCGACAGCCTGTGCTACTCCACCGAGCAGACCCTCAACGAGCTGGGCGACAAGGTTTCCGCCGACGTGAAGTCCAAGGCCGAGGCCGCTATCGCCGACGCCAAGAAGGCGCTCGAGGGCTCTGACGTCGAGGCCATCAAGGCCGCCGGCGAGTCCCTGCAGTCTGTGGCCTACGAGCTGGCCCAGGTTGTCTACGCCGACGCTCAGCAGCAGACCGACGGTGCCGCCGGTGCCCAGTCTGCCGACGATGACGTCGTCGACGCCGACTACGAGGTTGTGGACGACGAGGACAAGTAATCATGTCCGCCCGTAAAGCTCGCACGGAGGCGGCTGCCACCGGCGCCGCCCCCGTTGACTCTGAGGAGAAGGACGTGAAGATTCCCGTAGAGGCCGTCGACGATACCGAGGCCAACGAGGCCGAGGCCGCCGAGGCTGCCGAGAACCAGGTAGAGGATTCCAACAAGGAGGCGACGATGACCGAGGACGAGATGGTGGAAGCTGCTATCCGCGCCGGTGAGGAAGCCGCCGACAACGACTTTAAGCTCAAGTTCGAGCAGGCCCAAAAGGAGCTTGCCGACGTGCGCCGCGAGCTCGATGCTGCGGCAGAGGCCCAGAAGGCCGCCGAGGATAAGGCAAAGGACGCCACCGAGCGTACCGCCCGTCTGCAGGCCGACTGGGAGAACTTCCGTCGCCGCACCGCCAACGAGCGCATCGCCGAGCGCGAGCGCGCGACCGAGAAGCTCGTCACCGCGCTGCTGCCGGTGGTCGACGATATCGAGCGCGCGATCGACCATGCCCGCAGCCAGGAGCTTTCCGACGACTTTAAGCAGTTCGTCGATGGCGTCGATGCGGTGCATGCCAAGCTGCTCGATGTGTTTGCGCACGAGGGCGTTGAGCCCATCGACCCCAAGGGCGAGGCGTTCGATCCGCTCGAGCACCAGGCCGTGGGGCGTGTCGAGGACGCATCGCAGTACGACGAGACCGTCAACGACGTGTACCAGAAGGGCTACCGCATGGCGGACCGCATCCTGCGCTCCGCGATGGTGACGGTGACCTACGGTGGCGAGAAGCGCCCCGCACCGGAGCCCGAAGCGGCGCCCGAGGATGCTGCGGCCGATACGGCTGAGAGCACCGAGGAGTAATTGAGAAGGGCCCCGGGGCAACACCCGGGGCCCTTTCTGGCCTAGTGCCATATGAAAGCATGAGCCGCCGTCCGCTGGACGGCGGATGAAACAGGAGAGGAGCTACGATGGCTGCAGGCAAAACCTTCTATGACATCCTGGGCGTATCCAAGAGCGCCTCCGACAAAGAGATCAAGAGCGCGTTTCGCAAGCTCGCGCAAAAATATCACCCCGATGCCGGCGGCGACGAGGCCAAGTTTAAGGAGATCAGCGAGGCCTACGAGACGCTTTCGGACGAGAAGAAGCGCAAAGAGTACGACCAGATGCTCATGTTCGGCGGCATGCCGGGCGCAGGCGGCGCGTATGGCGGCGGCTACGGTGCCGGCGCGGGCGCCAGCGGCTGGGGCGACATCTTCGACAGCATCTTTAGCGGCAACGGCGCTTGGGGTAGCGATTGGGGCTCGGGCTTTGCCGGGGCTGCGGGTGCTGCCGGTGCCGGCGCGGGCCGCAACCGTGCGCGCAAGGGCGGCGACCTGTCGCTGACCGTCGACGTAACGGCCGAGGACGCGTTTCGCGGCGTGACGCATAAGGTCACCTACCGCATCCCCTCGACGGGCGAGCAGCAGACCATCACGGTCTCGGTGCCTGCGGGCGCGGTCGACGGCGGCAAGCTGCGCTACAAGCGCCGTGGCGAGTACGGCGTTGCCGGCGGCGAGCGCGGCGACCTGGTCGTGACCACGCACGTGGAGGAGCATCCGCTGTTTAAACGCAAGGGTGCCGATGTGACCATGGAGGTGCCGATCTCGGTCTACGAGGCGGCGCTCGGCTGCACGGTGGATGTGCCCACACCCGGCGGCGCGACGGTTCGTCTGAAGGTGCCGGCGGGCACCCAGACGGGCAAGAAGTTCCGCTTTAAGGAGATGGGTGCACCCGACGTTAAGCATCGCGGTCGCACAGGTGCGCTGCTCGTCGAGATCAAGGTGCAGGTTCCCACGAACCTGTCCGACGATGAGCGCGATGCCATGACCAAGCTGCGCGAGGCCGACACGCGCGACTATCGCGAGAAGGTCAATTGTTACAAGGCGACGTACTAGGGCGGTCGCGGCGCACGCCCACGCCCGCGGGCTTATGATGGACGATAACGAGACGGAAAGGGGTCAGGTAGCATGGCCGAGGACAATAGGAACAAACCGCTGTACATGATCAGCGTGGCGGCCGAGCTGACCGGCATGCACCCGCAGACTCTACGCGTCTACGAGTCCAAGGGCCTGGTGAACCCCCAGCGCTCGGGCGGTAATACGCGTCTGTATTCGCGTGCCGATATCGAGCGCCTGGAGCTCATCAACCAGCTGACCGACGAGGGCATCAACCTTGCCGGCGTGGTGCGCATCCTCGATATGAAGGAGCGCGCCGAGGAGCGCGAGCGCGAGAACGAAAAACTCCGCGCCCGCGTGCGCCAGCTCGAGGACGAGCTGCACGAGTACAAGATGCAAAAGAAGATCACCGCCCTGGCCCCGCGCGACGGCTCGGTCAACCCCGAGCAAGTCATGCGCAAGCTGCTAGGTACGGGTAGCGACCTATAGCTCCGCCGACGCTGCCGGGCACTCATTGGGGACAGACTTAAATGAGTGCCCGCAGAATGAGAGTGGATAATCTCCCGTTTTTGGCCTGTTTGCAGGCTCAAAGTGGGAGATTATCCACTCTCGTCATTTCGGCGTCTAAGTCTGCCCCCGGCACCCAACTCGTTCTTTGCTTTACTGAGATAAAGTGAACGTACAGATTCGTAACCCGCTGGCAACCGTTCTATGGCACGATATTGAACGAATGTATGCTATGCGCCCAAATCTTTTGGGCAGAGTGGGAGACAGTATGGTCAAGCTGTACGAGGACGGCATCTACCTGCGCGGCGGTAGCGAGGTTGTGCCTGTGGCCGAGGCTGCTGAGCGTGGCATTACGCAGGCGCCCGAGGATGCCAAACGCGGAACCATCGCGTATTCGATCCTCCAGGCACACAATACGTCCGGCGACCCCGAGGCGCTCAAGATTCGCTTCGATGCCATGGCGAGCCACGACATCACCTTTGTCGGCATCATCCAGACGGCGCGCGCCTCGGGCATGGAGCAGTTCCCGCTGCCTTACGTGCTCACCAACTGCCATAATTCGCTGTGCGCCGTGGGCGGCACCATCAACGAGGACGACCACGTCTTTGGCCTCTCGGCTGCCAAGAAGTACGGTGGCATCTTCGTTCCGCCGCATATCGCCGTTATCCACTCCTTTATGCGTGAGAACTTCGCGGGCTGCGGCAAGATGATCCTGGGTTCCGACTCACATACCCGCTACGGCGCCCTGGGCACCATGGCCGTGGGCGAGGGTGGCGGCGAGCTGGCCAAGCAGCTGCTGCGCGACACCTACGACGTCTCCTATCCCGGCGTCGTCGCCATCTACCTCACGGGTGCCCCGCGCCCCGGCGTCGGCCCGCACGATGTGGCGCTCGCCATCATCCGCGCTGTCTTTGCCAAGGGCTACGTCAAGAACAAGGTCATGGAGTTTGTGGGCCCCGGCATCGCGAGCATGACGACCGACTACCGCAACGGCGTCGACGTCATGACCACCGAGACCACCTGTCTGTCGAGCATCTGGGCCACCGACGAGGACACGCACGCATTCCTGGCCATGCACGGCCGCGGCGACGACTACCGTGAGCTCAAGCCTGCCGATGTTGCCTACTACGACGGCTGCGTCGAGGTCGATCTGTCGAGCATCAAGCCCATGATTGCGCTGCCGTTCCATCCTTCCAACGGCTTTGAGATTGACGAGCTCAACGAGAACCTCGAGGACATCCTTCACGAGGTGGAGCTCGAGGCCGCTAAGATCGGCGAGGGCAAGACGCACTTTAGCCTGCTCGACAAGATCGTCGACGGCAAGCTGCACGTGCAGCAGGGCGTTATCGCCGGCTGCTCGGGCGGCAACTACGACTCCGTGGTCCAGGCTG
Organism: Collinsella sp. AF19-1LB; assembly: GCF_003459655.1. Lineage (NCBI taxonomy): Bacteria > Bacillati > Actinomycetota > Coriobacteriia > Coriobacteriales > Coriobacteriaceae > Collinsella > Collinsella sp. AF19-1LB. The sequence goes on along the minus strand of NZ_QRWO01000021.1, from coordinate 39,537 downwards.
CCCGCGTGCTCAAGGGCGCCAACACCGGCTGCGGCGAGTTCTCGCTGTCGGTCTATCCCACGAGCCAGCCCGTGGCGCTCGAGCTTACACGCCGCGGCTATATCTACGACCTTATGGAGGCCGGCGCGATCGTGCGCACGGCATTCTGCGGCCCGTGCTTCGGTGCCGGCGACACGCCCGCCAACAACGGCCTGTCGATCCGCCACACTACGCGCAACTTCCCCAACCGCGAGGGCTCCAAGCCGGGCAATGGCCAGCTGAGCGCTGTGGCCCTGATGGACGCTCGCTCCATTGCGGCAACGGCTGCCAACGGCGGCGTCCTGACGCCGGCGACCGACCTGCCCGAGGACACTTGGGACGAGGCCTGCGAGTACACCTTTGACGACGCGCCGTACAAGAAGCGCGTGTACTGGGGCTTTGGCAAGGCGGAGCCTGCCGACGAGCTGGTCGAAGGCCCCAACATCAAGCCGTGGCCCGCGATGGAGCCGCTCGGCGACGACATCCTGCTCAAGGTTTGCTCCAAGATCATGGACCCGGTCACCACGACCGACGAGCTCATTCCCTCGGGCGAGACGAGCTCCTTCCGCTCCAACCCGCTGGGCCTGGCTGAGTTTACGCTGAGCCGCCGCGACCCGGCCTACGTGGGTCGCTCCAAGGAGGTAGACGCTGTGGAGAAGCGTCGCGTTGCCGGCGAGTCCGCGGGCGACCTGGCGGCGTTCGATGCCGAGCTTGCCGGTGTGTTTGAGGCGCTGGCCGGCGCGGGTGTCGCGGCCGATGCCAAGGCGACCGAGTTCGGTTCCATGATTTACGCCAAGAAGCCTGGCGACGGCAGCGCCCGCGAGCAGGCCGCGAGCTGCCAGCGCGTAATTGGCGGCCTGGCCAACATCGTCCACGAGTACGCCACCAAGCGCTATCGCTCCAACGTGATGAACTGGGGCATGGTGCCCTTCCAGATGGAGGCCGAGCCCAACTTTGAGGTGGGCGATTACGTCTTTGTGCCGGGTATCCGTGCCGCGCTCGATGGCGACCTGAAGGACATCGCCGCCTACGTGGTGCGCGCCGATGGTGCGGTCGAGCAGATTGAGCTCTACATTGCCGATATGACGGCAGAGGAGCGTGCCATCGTCAAGGCCGGCTGCCTGATCAACTACAACAAGTTCAAGGCCGCTGCCGAGTAGCGCACTTAATTGTCCGCCCGGGGCTTACCCTTTCCCGCCCGCTCACGCGCTTCGCGAGGGCCGCGTTCGGGAAAGGGTAAGCCCCGGGCTACATTTCTGCGTTCTCGTTGGGTCTTGAGGGACGCTAATAAATAGACTTGCTTGATGCCGCCTCTGTTATCGGGGCGGCTTCTTTTTGTTGAAAACCACCACAAAGGGGGCAGGCACCTTTGTGGTGGTGGAGACGAGCTCGATGCTGTTGTGATCGTTGAGCGGCATGTTAATGGGCGGCTCTACAGAATTTCATCTGGGCTGGCGGGTTTGGTTGTTTTGGGGATGCCGAGTTTGGATGACGCGAAATCGTCAACATTGTCCTTAATTCCGTCTTTGGTGTAGACAGTGACCATATAGGTGCTGTGTCCGAATTCGCCCTTGTCGCGTGTTGCCCAGGCATCCCAGTAGGCGGCCCCGTTTCGCCCTTTGATTTTTCCGACACGGCGGAGTTCTGTTCGCTTTAATTTCTGGTTGCTATAGATGGTTCGACCGGCCTCCTCGGTGAGCCCGCACTGTCCAAGCATCTTGTCGAGGACTTGGTTCATGTGGCGCTCATCGGTGTTTGGTGCGTAGTCGTAGGCGAGGGTGATGAAGTCGAGTGGCTGGTCGTCGATTAGATAGTTTAGCGTCTGAGGTCCAAGGCAGAAATAGGGGGAGCATCCGTCGATCTGACCGAGCAGTGGCAACTTTGACTGCCAACTTCCGGTGGGAATTCCATCTTCGTAAAACACGCCGCGACAGATAAAGGAGAGCGAGGTGGCACGCGAGCCGGCGTCGACCATTCCGCATAAATCGAAGGGCGAGGTGATACCAAGGGAAAAGGGCGTGATGACGATAAGGAAGAGCATCACGATGGGTATGGCGAGAATGGCGATGACGTTGCGACCGGTGGAATGAGGCGGCTTCATATGCGCTCCTCGAGACAAAGATCTGTTGAGGATAGGCAGAAATGGATATGTTCAGAGAGCAATTCAAGTTTAATCTCATTGCGCGAGATGGTCGACCGTTAGCGTCGAAAACCACCACAAAGGTGCCTGTCCCCTTTGTGGTGGTGAGGAGCGCGCGGCTTCTTTTGGTAATAGTGTTAGCTGGCGGTATCATTAGTGCAGGTGGCGAAGGTTTGCATTGTGGGGTGTTTTGCCGTGAGCCGTTCTGCCCGTATTGGATTGATTGTCTTGGCGCTTGCGATCGCTGTGGTTGGCGCGGGCGCTGTCGGTATGGCATTTCTACCTGCTGCGGTGACGGAGCCGGTGGTCAAGCCTGTGACTCAATCTGTCGAACTTCTGACCGGCGACGACAAGCCCGAGACCATTACCGTTGATTTTGATGAGCAGCCGGCTGTGCTGGGTATTAGCAATTATCCGCGTATTCAGCTTGGGGCCATGCGCTATACCACGGATACAAGCCTGATCGATAGGGCGTCCGAGCTACTCAAGGGCAAAACATTTAAGCGTTGGTACGGATATGCGTCCTATCGGGCAAAAGCGAACGACATGGTTGGCGGATGCCACTCGTCCATCGAGCTGGACACTGCAAACGGCGCAAAGTTATGTGATGTCTCGTACGATCCGGGCTACGAGGGCAATGAGGGTCCGGGCATCTACATCATGGACGGCGATGTCGCCTATGTCATGGAGGGCGACCAGACCGAGCTCAACGATTTTATGGGTCAGTGTATCCAAGATGCCTATAAACAGACCTGCTTGCCTGACCCGCAGACTGCACGCGATAGTGGGTCTGCCCGTACATGGCTGTTCGAGGATGAGATGCCCTGGACCGTCGAATCGGGAAGTACGGGTTCGGCGAAGGAGTAGAGACCGCGACCACCACAAAGGTGCCTCTTTGTGGTGGTTTTCGGTCTGTCTCGATCTGTAACATCTAGGATCAAAAATGGCTGCTAGATGTTACAGATCGAGACGGTAGCGCGCCTGGGCAGCGGCGGGCTGACATCTCAGTACCCTATCCGTAATTCACTCAGAAAATCTTATATATAGAGACTTAGATTTGTGTATAAGATCGCGTAAAGCTGGCAACAATACTTCTCGAACAACGTGAAGCCGCCCCGTAGGGCGGCCGCCCCAAGAGAGGTGATTCCATGAGAATCGATAAGCTAGCAATGACGTCGCGCGAGGCGCTGCAGACCGCCATGAGCACGGCTGCCGATGCACAGGCCGGCGCGGTGGAGCCGATCCACCTGCTGTCTGCCCTGCTCGGTGCCGGCGAGCGCAATATCTCCGTGATCATCGAGCGCATCGGTGCCGACCCGGCTCAGCTCGCACGCTCCACACAAGATGCCATCGACCATGCGCCCAAGGTGTCGGGCGAGGGTCAGCAGATGGGCCTGTCCAACGAGCTCGTTCGCGTGATCGAGAAGGCCGAGAAAAAGGCCACCAAGATGGGCGACAGCTTTGTGGTGACCGAGCATCTGCTGATGGCACTTGCCGAGGACAAGGGTGAGGCGGGTCGCGTGCTGCGTGGCGCCGGCGTGACCAAGGAGCGCATCGAGCAAGTCTACGAGGAGCTGCGCGGCGATGACCGCGTGACGTCTGCCGAGGACAAGACGCAGTTTGAGGCGTTGGAGCAGTACGGTCGCAACATCTGCGATCTGGCTCGCGCCGGCAAGCTCGACCCGGTCATCGGCCGTACCGACGAGATCCGTCGTACTATTCAGGTTCTGTCCCGCCGCACCAAGAACAACCCCGTGCTTATCGGCGAGCCGGGCGTCGGCAAGACGGCCATCGTCGAGGGCATTGCTCAGCGAATCGTGGCCGGCGACGTACCGAGCACCCTGCGCGACCGCGACCTCATCGAGCTCGACATGAGCGCGCTGGTCGCCGGCGCCAAGTACCGCGGCGAGTTCGAGGACCGCTTGAAGGCCGTGCTCAAGGAAGTCCAAAAGTCCGAAGGCAAGGTCATCCTGTTCATCGATGAGCTCCACACCATCGTGGGCGCGGGTGCCACCGAGGGCTCCATGGACGCCGGCAACATCCTGAAGCCGGCGCTTGCCCGTGGCGACTTGCACGCAATCGGCGCGACTACGCTCGACGAGTATCGCAAGTACATCGAGAAGGACGCGGCACTCGCCCGTCGTTTCCAGACCGTGATGGTCTCCGAGCCCACCGTCGAGGACACCATCTCGATCCTGCGTGGCCTCAAGGAGAAGTACGAGATCTTCCACGGCGTGCATATCACCGATAGCGCGCTCGTGGCGGCCGCCGACCTCTCCGATCGCTACATCGCCGACCGCTTCCTGCCCGATAAGGCCATCGACCTGGTTGATGAGGCGGCAAGCCGCCTGCGCATGGAGCTCGACAGCATGCCGGTCGAGATCGATGCCACCACGCGTCAGCTCACCCAGCTGCAGATCGAGGAGCAGGCGCTCATGAAGGAGACCGACGACGCCTCCAAGGAGCGTCTGGAGGCCCTGCGCCAAGAGATTGCCGAGGTCCAAGAAAAGCTCAACGTGCAAAAGGCCGGCTGGCTCAACCAGAAGAACGCCATCGACCACGTGCAGGAGCTCAAGGGACAGCTCGACGAGGCCAAGAGCGAAGAGGAGCGTGCGACGCGCAACGGCGACCTGGGCCGTGCGTCCGAGCTGCGCTACTCCGTGATTCCGGGCCTGCAGCAGCAGATTCAGGATTCCGAGGCTGCGCTCGAGGCGCAAAAGCAGCAGGACGGCGAGGGCCTCAACGAGCAGGTGACCTCCGATGAGATCGCTGAGGTCGTGAGCGCTTGGACCGGCGTGCCCGTCTCCAAGATGATGCAGGGCGAGCTCGACAAGCTGAAGGGCTTGGAGGGCGAGCTGCATAAGCGCGTCATCGGCCAGGACGAGGCGGTCTCCGCTGTCGCCGCGGCCGTGCGTCGCAGCCGTGCGGGCCTCTCCGATCCGGACAAGCCCATCGGCAGCTTCTTCTTCCTGGGCCCCACCGGCGTGGGCAAGACCGAGCTCGCCAAGGCGCTTGCCGAGTGCCTGTTCGATGACGAGCGTGCGCTCGTGCGTATCGACATGTCCGAGTACATGGAGAAGTTCAGCGTCCAACGTCTGATCGGTGCGCCTCCGGGATACGTGGGTTACGACGAGGGCGGCCAGCTTACCGAGGCCGTGCGCCGTCGTCCGTACTCCGTGATTTTGCTCGACGAGATGGAGAAGGCTCATCCGGATGTCTTTAACGTGCTGCTGCAGGTGCTTGATGACGGCCGTCTGACCGATGGCCAGGGTCGCCAGGTGTCCTTCAAGAACACGATCATCATCATGACGTCTAACGTGGGCTCCAAGGCCATCGCCGATCTGTCCGGTAAGGACGAGGAGGAGATGCGCCATCAGGTCGACGCCGCCATGGCTCAGACCTTCCGCCCCGAGTTCCTCAACCGTATCGACGATATCGTGGTGTTCCATCCGCTCGGCATGGCGCAGATCGAGAAGATCGTCGACATCCAGCTCGCCGACGTCCGCGCGCGTCTGGCCAAGGAGCGCATGACGCTTGCCATCACCCCGGCGGCCAAGCAGATGCTCGCCGTGGGTGGCCTGGACCCCGTGTTCGGTGCCCGTCCGCTCAAGCGCCTGGTCCAGCGCGAGGTCGTGGACGCCATCGCCGCCGCCATCATCGACGGTACGGTGCGCGAGGGCGATCAGGTGACGGTCGATGCCGACAAGGACGGCGGCTTTACCGTCGTGTGCGACAACACGCCGTCTGCTACCTACGAGGTCCCCGACGCCGAGTAGATTTATGGGACATGCCTTAAAATCTGCCAGCCGTCTCTAAACGCCAAGGGCGGCGGATCCAATTGGGTCCGCCGCCCTTTTTCGTGCGACAATCGATGATGTTGAACGGATGCGATGCAAGGAGCTATGCAGATGAAAGGCGAGATCAAGACAAGCGCGCCGGCGCCCAAGCCCACGTCCAAACCGGCACCCAAGCCGCGCGACCCCTACATCCGTGCCGAGAACGAGGACGACGACGGCTACGATCCCTACAGCGATCGCCGCCCCGAGCGTGAGCCGCTGTTCGAAGCCGATCCCTGGCGCTAACGAACTCATTTGGGACGGGGCTCTTTTAGCTACTTGGGCTGCTATGTGAGCCAGCATCTAATAGGAGCCGCTAGCCCTGGCCTTTGATGTTCGGCAACAGATGATTTTTCCAGGACGGGGATTTTTAAATCTCTCTGTACCTAATGATCTTTTAAGACTCTGCTAGACCGGAATTGACATGAGGCGACAATAGACAACACCCCCGTGGAGTTTTGCGTTCTATGGGAACGTTGCCTATCAATACTTCATGTCAATCCCAGTCTAACAGAGCCATTTTATTTGTATAGCACCGCCTCCCTTGGCTACAATCGCCCCAAGTGACCTAAGAGCAAAAGGGGCAGCGCCGTGATTACGTACGACACCAAAACCGAGATTCTCAAGACGCTCGACAAGATGACGCGCGACCTTAACCTGTGCAACATCGACAACTTCACGACGGCTAAGATCGCGAGCGAATGCCATGTGAGCCGCAGTCTGGCGAGCCAGTATCTTAACGAGCTCGTTCGTCAGGGCGACGTTATCAAGGTCAACGCCCGCCCGGTGCTCTATTTCCATCGCCACTCCGTCGAACGCTACTTTAGGCATGCGTTCGATAAATCCGAATATGCCTCGATAGACGAGCTGCTGGGTGCTGCGGGCATCGACGAAGAAGAGGACTTTGACAAGGCCATCGGCTTCGACCTTACGTACGGGACATGCGTCGACCACCTCAAGAGCGCCATCCGCTATCCGCCACATGGGCTCCCGGCGCTTTTGATCGGCGAGCCGGGGACGGGCAAGCGCATGATGAGCGAGCTCACTTTTGAGTACGGCGTCAATGCGGGGATTCTGCCGACGCAGGCCCGCTACGTGCGCATCGACTGCAAACGACCCGTCGAGGCGACAGAGGTCGAGTACGAGATCTTTGGTGCGGACGGCTTTGGTGGTGCGGTCAAAGAGGCCAACGGCGGCGTGATCTACCTGAGCGGCTACGACCACTTGCCCCGCGTGGCGCGTGAACGTATCCTGCAACGCATCGGTGCCGGCGACCCTACGGGCGAGACCGCGCGCGGCACGTCGGACGTGCCTCCCGCCCGCTTCTTGCTCTCGTCCGCCCTGCCTGCCGACAGCGATATCGTCAAGGGTATCGCGCGCTTTGTGCCCATCACCGTCACGCTCCCGCGCCTGGCGGAGCGCAGCGTCGAGGAGCGCACGCTCTTTGTGATGCACTACCTGCGCGTCGAGGGCCGTCGCGTGGGTGCCGACATCGCGGTAAGCCGCGGCGCCCTGCGCGCCCTCGTCGACGCCGACTTCAAGGACAACATCGACGGCCTCCGCTCATGTATCACCAACTGCTGCGCGGGCGCCTATCTCAACCGCGAGAACGAGACGCTCACCATCCAGACCTACAATCTGCCCTCCAGCGTGCTGGGCAAGACGGCGCCCGAGCCCGACGACGACCAGCTCGTGAGCGGCGACAAGGATGTCAACGACCCGTCCGTGCGCGTGACGGGCTTTTTCCAAAAGATTGTCGACCCCGTTGAGGCACTCGAGCGCGGTCAGGTGAGCTTCACCGAGTTCTTTACCAGCGCGACCATGGCGGTGCGTGCCTACGACGACTACATGAACTTCGACTTTGAGAACAAGAGCGTCAACCCGCGCGTGGGCGCCTACGAGAAGATGGTCGCGCCCGTGATCGAGCAGGTGAACCACGCCTACGGCATCGAGCTTACGCGCAAGATCTCGCGCTCCATCGCGCAGTCGCTCTTTACGCAGCTCTGGGGCGGTGCGGGCCTGAGCAAGTGGCGGATCGCCAATGCGGACGCCGTGGAGCGGACTCTGACGCTTTTGGAGAAGAACCAACCCGGCACGGCGACCGTTGTGGAGGAAATCGCCGCCAAGACCAAGACAGCCCTCGGCATGGAGCTCGATGCGCTCTCACGCACGGTGCTCTTTATCGAGGTGGGGGACGCCCTGCGCGCCACGGGAGGCCCGCGCGACTACCTGGGCGTGGTGGTGTGCCACGGCTATTCCACCGCCACGAGCATCGCCGACGCCGCCGACCGCATCCTGCGAACGCATGTCTTCGAGGCCATCGACATGACCTACGACCAGGAGGTCACCGAGATCGTGGGGCAGCTCTCGCGCCTGCTCGCGCGCTACTCGCACTGCAAGACGGTGGCGATCCTGGTGGACATGGGTTCGCTCGAAAAGATCAACGACGCCATTACAGGGCTCACGACGTGCGACATCCACATCGTCAACAACGTGTCGACCGGCCTTGCCCTCGAGGTGGGAAGCGCGCTCATCGCCCACGCCGATCTGGACGAGGTGCTCGCCCACGCCTCGGCGGGGCTCGCGCCCAGCTACAGCGTGGTGAGGGGTTCGGTCGAAAACGACGCCGTGGCGTTTTGCTCGGAGTCGGGTATCGAGGCAGCCGACAAGATCCGCCAGATCGTGCAGAACAGCCTCCCCGGCACGCCCGAGGTGCAGCTCGTGACCTGCGACTACCCCATGCTCGCCCAAAAGGGCGACGGCGCCCCGGTCTTTAGCGACTACCGCGTGCGCGCCGTCGTGGGCACCATGGACCCGGGCATCGTGTCGGTGCCGTTTGTGGGGCTCGAGGACATTCTCTACGAGGGAAGCTCCGACGCGCTCGACCGGGCGCTCTTCCCGCTCGTGGACCCCGAGAGCGTCCAGGAGTTCCATGCCAACCTCCTGCGCAACCTGACCCTTCGCAACGTGATCGAGTCCATTACGATCCTTAACCCCGAGATGCTCTACATCGAGGCCGACCGCGCGGTCAAGCGCTTGGCGGAGCTGCAGGGCGAGGATATCGACGCGCGCCGCAAGATCGGTGTCTACGTGCACCTGTGCGGTCTTATCGAGCGCCTGGTGACCAAGAATTTTGTTGACTCCGCCCCCGACACCGAGGCCTTTGAGCGCGACCATGCGGACTTTATCGAGAACTTCCGCGAGGCCTTTATCGACATGACGCGACGCTACCGTGTCGAGATACCTGTGTCGGAGATTGCATACGTGCACCACATGCTGCATGTGAGCATGGCCGATGCGCAAAAGAAAGTCGAGATAGCGGGCATGATTCTCGAAGACGAGTAGAACAGCCGACACAAACCTGGTAAAGCCCTCGACACTGTTGCGATGAGTGTCGAGGGCTAGTGTTGAGAAAACCAAATATCTTGTCCATTTGAGTGGCAAGGCTGTTGCGGTTTGCGGCGCTCTGTCGATTCTGTTTGATGCCGCGTCCCGCCGGTCTGCGACCGCCTATCTTGGTTTCAGCAGGAGATCAAGGGTTGCAGCGGCGGCCCTCTCAAAGAAACGCGGGCGCCCGCGCCCGCACACGGAAAGGAAGGGTGGACATGAGTATCGTCGCAGGGCGAATCGACTATCGTCTGCTCCACGGAATCGTACAGGGCTTCTGGTGCCCCACGTACGCCACGCAGCGCACGATGATCATCGACGACGCCACGGCCAACGATGAGGTGCGCAAGGCGGCCATGAAGCTGTCGAAGCCCTCGGGCCAGGCGCTCTCGATTATTACCGAGGAGAAGGCCCTCACCAACTTCAAAGCCGGCAAGTACGACAACCACACGGTGTTTACCATCGCGCGCGACCCGCAGACGTTCCTAGATCTGATCGAGGCCGGGCAGAAGATCCCGGTGCTCACGTTGGGGCTTACGGAGACCCCGCCCGAGGGCACCCCGGGCGTCCAGGCCGGCAGGCGCGCCTTCATTCTGGAGAAGGACATCCCTGTCTACCAGAAGATCGCGGCCGCGGGCACCAAGGTCGAGGTCCGCTACATGACCACCGATAAGCCTGTGCCCATCTCTGAGTTCATTCCCCTGTAAAGAAAGGTGATAAACATGGATGTTAATGCGCTCCAGTTTGTCCTGCTCGTCCTCTTGGCAGGATTCCGCGCGGTCGACGCCTATTCGACCCAGGCGATCCCGTTTATGCACGCGCTCGTCTGCTGGCTCGCCGGTATCATCTTGGGCGACCCCAACACGGGCCTCATCGTCGGCGGCACCATCCAGCTCATGTCCATGGGCGCCGCGGGCTTGGGCGGCTCGTCTGCCCCCGACTACGGCATGGCCGGTATGGTCGCGACCGTCACGGCCTGCATCACCGGTAACGGCGACATCTCCGTCGGCCTTGCGATCGGCGTCGTGGTCGCCATGCTCTATGTCCAGCTCGACGTCATCTTCAAGATCTACAACTCCTGGGTCTTCAAGGTCATTCGCGGCTATGCCGTCAAGCGCGAGTACAACAAGATGCTCGCCTCGTGCTTCCTTTCGCACTTGTGGCTCTTCCTCCAGGGCGCTCTGCCCATGATCATCGTGCTCGCCTTTGGCCAGCAGGCGGTCGAGGCCATCAACGCCTTCATGCCGCAGTGGTTCACCGACGGTCTCTCCATCGCCGCAGGCGTGCTGCCCGTCACCGGTTTCGCGATCCTGCTCACCTTCATGCCGGTCAACAAGTTCTACGCGTTCCTTATCGCCGGCTATGTCCTCGCTGCCTACCTCAACCTCTCCGTGCTCCCCATCGCTCTCTTGGGTGCTGTCGTGGCCATCGAGTACTTCCGCAACAAGTCTGAGGCCGCTCCCGTGGCCGCCGCTACCGTGAATGGAGGCGAGCTCGAAGATGAGTAACTTCTTCAAGCCCAAGGAATTCAAGGACTTCAACGAGGCTCCAGCCCCCGTACAACTCCCCGATGGCTCCTATGAGCCCGTCCTTACCGACGAAGACCTCAAGATCTGCTCGCGCCGTATGTGCCTGATGGATACGGTCTCGTACTCCTACGCCACGCAGAACGCCCCGTGCGCCATGTTCGCCTCCTACTACGCGCTTCGCAAGATCTACGGCAACGACGAGGACGCCTTCAACACCGCGATCCTGAACCAGCTCGACTGCGTGTTCAACGCCACGCCTCCCGTCTCGGGCCTGCTTCTCGGTGCCGGCCTCGCCATGGAGGATAAGGGCCACCTTAACGGCATCCATGCCGAGAACGACCTCAAGGTCGGCCTCATGGGCCCCATCTCCGGTATCGGCGACGTCTTTATCTGGATCCTGCCGATGACGATCCTCGGCTCCATCGCCGGCTATATGGCCCAGCAGGGAAGCCCCGTTGGCATCCTCCTGTGGCTGGCGGTCTGGGCCGCCCTGTACTTCTGGCGTATGCAGAACTACGTCCAGGGCTACAAGGCGGGCGCTTCCGTGGTGACCAAGATGGGCGATAAGCTCAACGTCCTCACCGACGCCGCCTCCATCCTCGGCCTTACCGTGGTCGGCTCGCTGATCTACAGCTCCGTCAAGCTCACCACGCCCCTCGTGTTCCAGTACGGCGAGATCTCGCTCGGTATCCAGGAGGGCGTGCTCGACCAGATTTTCCCCAACATCTTGGGTCTGCTCTTGGCCGTCGTGGTCTACAAACTGATCAAGAAGGGCGTCAAGCTCAACTGGATCATCCTTGGTATCCTTGCCGTGAGCTGCGTCTGCGCCGCCTTCGGTATCCTGGCCGCCTAAGTTCCTTCACTTTTCCTCCGTCGGTGGCTTCCCCCGACCGCCGACGGGGCTGTGGGCGCCATCCCACGGCCCCGGTGTTACGGTTCGTATCTGATTTGAGCGAACCGTTCCACCGCACCCGCCCTGCACGTCTCCTTACACGCTTGTGCGCGGCGGGTGCCATGGAACGGTTTGTTTAGCGGGGTTCACTCCCGCTACTACATAAGGAGTTGGCTCATGAGGCAGGTAATCCTTGCGTCGCACCATAAATTTGCTCAGGGCTTGGCCGATACGCTGGAGTTTCTGGGCGCCAAGTGCGACTTTCACGTGATCTGCGCGTACGTGGACGATACGCCGCTCGAGCCGCAGGTCGAGACCGTGTTCGACGCGATTTCTCCCGACGACGAGGTGCTCGTTTTGACCGACATCCTGGCAGGCAGTGTCAATCAGAAGTTTCTGCCCTACGTGGCCCCCAACGTCTTTGTGGTGGCGGGCGTCAATGTGGTCCTGGCGATGGAGCTCTGCCTGGCACCTGCGCCGCTCACGGCCGAGGGTATCCAGAACGCGATCGACATGGCCGGGCAGTCCATCAAACTCCTCAACACCATCCAGGTCGAGGACGACGAGGACGACGAGTAGCATCTGCCGCTCAGACGGCACATGCGGTTGGTCATTTAGTTCCAAAAGGAGATTCATATGCTCATCAGCGAGGTTATCCAACACGTCAAGGACTTCTCGACAGGCGTGGACTCGTTTACCGGCAAGGCAATCGACGACGCGACTACGCGTGACCAGGTGCTCTACGGCGCTACCGACACCGAGTGCACGGGCATCGTTACCTGCATCTGGCCCACGGCAGATATCATCCGCCGCGCTCAGGAGCTTGGCGCCAACCTGATCATCAGCCACGAGGCACTTTTTTGGAACCATGGCGACCATCAGGACGTGGTGGGCGATACCGTAACGTTCAAGGCCAAGAAGACCCTGCTCGACGAGTGGGGCGGTGCCGTCTGGCGCTGCCACGACTATATCCACTCGCGCGTGCCCATCGACGCGGACGGTGCTCTGGCAGACGGCATCTTCTACGGCCTGGCCGATAAGCTCGGCTGGCTCGACTACCGCATGGGCGAGGACAAGGGCTTTTGCCTGGAGTACCAGATCCCCGAGACAGACGCCACGGAGCTCGCGCAGGAGCTCGTGCACAAGCTCGGCCTCAACGGCACACGTATTACCGGCGACCCGCACGCACGCGTCAAGAGCGTTCGCGTCCCGATGCATGTGACCGGCGACGCCAAGAGCGATACCGCCGAAATCAATCGCACCGATGCCGAGGCCAACGACTGCCTTATGACGATGGAGTTCATCGATTTCACCACGTGCGAGTACATCCGCGACTCTGGCATGCTCGGCCAAAACCGGTGCGCCATCACCATCGGGCACTTCAACCTGGAGGAGCCCGGTATGGAGTACATGGTCAACTGGCTGCCCGAGGCTCTGGGGACGAGCGAAATCCCGGCCACGTTTGTGCCGATGGGCGACACGTACCGCTACGTGGTCGCATAGCGAACAATATCTGCACTGCATGCCCGGGGCGCCCTGTGCGTCTCGGGCTTTTTTGAAAGGAGAGCCATGAAGGCTGCAAGCATATCTGTCGATATCACTCCCGCGGGCACGTTTTGGATGGAGGGCTATATCCATCCCATCCGCAAGCAGCCGGCGACGGGCGTGCACGATACGCCGCGTGCGACGCTGCTCCTGCTCGAGGTCGAGGGCACACGGTCGCTCTTTGTATCGATCGACGTGTGCATCCTCACGGCCCAGACGACCCGCGCGATGCGCGAGGGCCTCGCCGCGGGGCTTGGGGTCGCGAGCGAGAACATCGTGATCAACTCCATCCACTCGCACTCGTGCGCCAACGGCTTTGAGGGCGCGGGCGCCATGGGCATCCCCACCACGCCCGGCTATGTCGAGCTGGTCACGGGGCTGGTGCTGCAGGCGGCGACGGGTTTGGATGAGGAGCTCGTCGACGCCGCGCCCGAGATGCTCACGAGGCACGTACGCGGTTGGTATTCCAACCGCAACGATGCCGACCTGCCGTTTGACGATGAGGCCCTGGTGCTGCGCTTTGTGGCTGAGGGCGGCAAGACGCTGGGCGCGATGCTCAACTTCAACTGCCATGCCACGGTGGTCGGCCCCACCAACCGCCTGCTCACGACCGACGTGCAGGGAGGCGTGCGCGACAAGCTTGCGGACTGGATCGGCTGCGTGCCGTATATCTTTACCGGCGCCTCGGGCGATTTGGGCAACCGACAGTTCCGCCAGGGCAACGACTTTGCGGAGCTCCGCCGCGTGAGCAACGGCATCGCGGGCGAGATCATGAAGGGCGCCTTTGAGCCCATTGAGCTCGCTGCGCCCAAGGTTTCGCGGTTTGAGCACCATGTCCACTACAACAACGAGGACTTTTACCCGCAGTACCAGGCGCAGCTTGACGAGGTGCTCGAGGTGCTCGCCAACAATCCCACGTTTGACGAGAAGAAACTCGCCGATACCGAGAAGGAGATGCTCGAGCAGCAGCTCCAGCGCCACGAGATGGACTTCACCGTTGCGATGACGACGCTCGACTTTGGCTCGGTGGTGTTCACGACCTTCCCCGGCGAGCTTGCAAGCGAGCTAGGCGCCATCGTCAAGGGTGCGTTCGACGGGACGGGCAAGCATCCGGTGATCATCGGCTACGCCAACGATTACCAGGGCTATTTTGTCGCCGCCCACACCTATGGTGGTTCGAGCTACGAGAGCTACGTGACTCAGATGCCCAAGGGTTGGACCGAGCAGATGCTCGCGTCCTACGGGGAGCAGCTGTGAGCGCCGGTGGGGTGCGCTTAGAGAAGGGTCCGGTCGTTGCGTTTTTCGACGTTGACGGGACGTTGGTGTGCCGCGATCCCGTAACGGGCCCCGGCAGCTTTCCCACTGAGCGCGTGGTGCGCGCCGTGGAGGAGTTCGCCGAGCGCGGCGGCATTCCGATTCTCTCGACTGGACGCGCCCGGGTGGGGATCGACCAGCTGCTCAACAACCTCCCGTTTCGCGGATATGTTTCGCTCGACGGAGCGCACGTGGTGCTCGACGGCAAGGTTATCCTCGACTGTTGCTTTCCGCGCGCGGTGCTCGAGCGCATGGTAGCGGAGATGCTCCGCGTGGGGATGCCCGCCTTTTTTGAGGGGACGGAGCTCTGCCTGGAGCTCAACGCGAGCGGTGGGAGCCTCTACAACTGGGGTCCTGTGGCGTGCGACCTCGAGGAGATGCGTAGTACCAAGCCCGACCTGCGGTTTGCCAAGGTCGATTTTGTCGACGAGGCGTACGGGGCCTACCGGGCGAGCGACTTTTTGATGGAGGAGCTCGGCTACTACAACGTGGGCGAGGGGAGCCACGAGCTCGTCATGCCCGGGGTGTCCAAAGGTGCTGGGGCCCGGGCCCTGCTCGCGGAGCTCACTGCTGCGGCGGGTGCGGCGCCGGCGCGTGTCTTTGCCTTCGGTGATTCCGAGAACGATCTGTCTCTCTTTGAGACCGCGGACGTTGCCGTGGCGATGGGCCAGGCAGCACCCCATGTGCGCGAGGCCGCCGACTACGTCGCGGTCCCCTGTGCAGACGACGGCGTCGCCCAGGCCATGGAACACTTCGGCCTGATCTAGCCCCGCACTTTACAATACCCTGCAGGACTGAGGGGGCCAAATGTTCCTAGTTAATTTTTATCACGGCTCTAACGGGAGCATTTGACCCCTCAACTGTTTTGTAGCCATCCGAGGCATGTGATCACCCGGGCAATTCGACAGTGAAAAACTTGCTTAACTACTAATCAAGCTTCACACAATCTTACTTATCTGCTAATCAAGAATCGATATAATCTTGATTAGCATATAAGCAAGATTGGAGAATCATGGCATTCAACGACTTGGTGGCCCAGAAAATAAAGGACTTTGAACAGCAGGGGGTTCCACAGGTCTTTGAGCGAGACCTTGATCTGGGAAACCCACAGGAGCCAAAGCGCGACAACATCGTAAATGTGGTTGTGGGGGCCCGCCGTTGTGGAAAGACGTATCGCCTGTATCAGGAGATGCAGCGGCTTCGGGGCCGGGGCGTCGAGCTTGACCGGATGCTTTACTTTAATTTTGAGGATGAGCGCTTGCGCCCGTATGAGCCATCGCTGCTGGCGGACGTGCTCGACACGTTCTATGCGCTGTATCCTGCTGCTCGAACCGAGGGCGCTTACATTTTCTTTGACGAGATCCAAGAAATTCCCGAATGGGGTGCGTTTCTGCGGCGTGTAGTCGATACGGAGAAAGCGACCGTCTATGTGACGGGATCTTCTTCTAAGATGCTGTCCTCGGAACTTAAGAGCGAGTTCAGGGGTCGTTCTCTTGTGCGAGAGCTTTTTCCGTTGAGTTTTTCGGAATACGTTCGATATAAGACGGGGAGCGTTCCCGAGCCAGATGCGACCTTTTCCCCGAGCGATGCAGCGCTGCTTCGACATCATCTGATCGGGTATCTTGAACAAGGGGGATTCATCGCGACACTTGAGCAGACGCCTGCAGACGCGATTCAGCTGCTACAGGAATATGCTTCGCGAACGGTCGCCATGGACGTCGTTGAACGTTACGACGTTAAGAACCCTCGCCTGGCATCGCTGTTCTTGACGCGGTGTATGGCATCTTCGGGACGAGAGCTGTCAGTGAACAAAGTGTACAACGAGTTCAAGAGCAGACAGATACCCGTCAGTCGTAATTCGCTCAGCGATTTACTTGAGTATTATGAGGACGCCTACCTGTTATTTTCTGTGCCGGAGTTCACGCGTTCACTGGCAAATAACATGCGGTCTGCGTCTAAGGTCTACGCTGTCGACCCTGCGATGTTTGGAGCATTCTCTCCCGCATCGGCATTGGACCAGGGCCAGAGGCTCGAGACCGCAGTGTTCAATGCGCTCAGAAGAAGGACTCCCGCGGTGAGGACCGGCTCTGTCTGCCGCCTGCTAATCAAAGAGAAGAGCAAAAGCCATGAGGTGGACTTTGTGGCTGGGGACGCGCTTCTCATGCGGGCTTATAGCCTGATTCAGGTGAGTGCGGATATGGCAAGTGAGAAAACGCGCGAGCGCGAAATTGCCGCGCTTGATGCCTCGATGGCCCAGTTCGATCTTGGCGAGTCGGCAATCGTTACCATGGATGAACAGACCGATATTCCATGCGAGCACGGTGTGGTACACGTTATGCCCGCATGGAAGTGGCTCCTTGCCTAATCATCTATGGACCTGTGGGGTCAGGACCTCCTGGCTCCTTCATCACAGTTGGGGAGCACCTTGCTGCGCCAGGCTAGTCCTGGGCCTTGATGCTCGGCAGGAGAATCTGGGCGAGATAGTCGGTCTCGAGTTTGGTGGCAGCGTCGGCCTTGCCGTCTTTGCCGACCAGTACGTTCTTGATCTGGCTATAGGTATAGCGGTTGCCGGTCGTAAGCTCGACAAGCTCAATGGCCGTGTCCATGGGGTAGGTCGACACGGGATTCTGTGTCCGTCCGTTGATGGTCTGGGGCACCACGTACGGATAGACGGGGCCGCTGGCGTAGACGGTATAACCGTTGCCTAGGTTGGCCGCACCCAAAACCGTATCGCCCTCATCGGGCGTAAAGCTCTCGCCCTCGCGCACTGCGACGAGCGTCACAATCGGCGTATCGCTGTCGCCGGCAAGATAGATGCATAGCGTGCTGCCATTTTGCCAAGTCTCGACCTTGCCGTACCACTCGACGGGGATATCGAGCTGGTAGAGGTCGGTTGCCTTGTGACGGGCGTCGGCATCACGGGCCGCCTGTGCCTTTTGCGCGCTCACGGCATTGACGGCGGCGTCGCGCCGCGCGGTTGCCGCCTGCTGGAGCACCTTGGCGGTGGCGGCGGAGCTCGCGCCTCCCTCCTCGGCATATTTGGCGGCGGCATCGATCTGGTCGTCGGTTACCGTGTCGGCCGAAGGCACCTTGAGCTTAAAGGCGGCCTGGCTGCTTAGGTCCTGTCCGTCGCTCTTGATCGTGACCTGCGCCTTGGTGGTCGGCACGGTATAGACGGTGCCGTCGGACGCGATGGGGGAGGCGGCAACGGAGAGCGTGTAGTCACCGGGTAGCAGTTTGATGCCACGGCCGTGCTCGTCAACATAGAGTGTTTCGCTTACGGAGGATCCGTCAGAATCCTGGCCACTCACCTGTACGGGAATCTTGGAGCCGGTGGAACAGTCGAGCCCCGCGGCATGTACACCAATCTGCACCGACATCATCGTGTGGGCATTGGCGGCGGCGATGGCAGCCTGCTCTTGCCGGTATCCGTTCCAGGCTGCGTAGCCTGCGCCGCCGGCGACAAGCGCAACGGCCACAGCGCCGGCGACCATTAGATTGCGGCGCTTGGGCGACATCTTGCGATGGCGAACCTCGGCCTCGCGTGCCGAAGGAACGGACGGTAGGGGAATATCGCCCATGGCGATGGTCTCGTCCACGGCAGGCGCAGAGCCTAAGCCAGGGAGCTCGCGGGTCAGCGAATCTTCGGCCGGCAAGTTGTCGAGCAAGATGGTTTCCTCGCTCGTGTCGGATTCGGTCTGGTCGTCGGCCTCACATTCGGATTCCTCGTGCCCCGCCTCGTCTTCGGTGGGCGCGGCGCCATCGTCTTTTGCATCCTGATTATCGGGCTGCGCCTCGATTTCCGGCTCATCCTGCACATCAACGCTCGAATCGTCAAACGTAATCTCGGCCAGCGCGATCTGGTCTAGACTCTCCAGGGCCTCGGCACACGCTTCTGCATCTTGGACCGCATCCTCTTGGCCCATCGTCTCATCTTTCATATATCCCCCAAGCTCAATATCGGGACAACACTGTACCCAAAAATGGGGCTCCATAGAGCCGCCGCATGATTTGAAATCCGATTTTATATATGCGCGTGTTTTTGAATAGATGAATAGAGGCGCAACGAAAAAAGCCCCCGGAAAGCGAGCGAAGCGCTTTTCGGGGGCTCTGCGAGACATTGGATTGAAAGGCCTGGTGAGCGGGCCTATGCCCAAGTGCCAACAGCGGCCAACACGTTACTCGGCGTGAGCGTAATCAACCTTGGCGCGGCGGGCGGTGGCCTTCTCCCAATCGCTGGTGCCCTCAAAGACATCCTGCTTGTAGGGATTGCGGCCGAGCTTCTTGGCGCGGTAGGCGATGTAGATGATCGCGGCGACGTTGGCGACCAGTGCGGCGATCGAGACCGCGGTAGCGGCGCCGGGGTCGAGCGTGGAGTGGGTCACAAAGATGGACTCCTCCTGGAAGTACGGGAACACCTGGGCAAACATGCACCAAATAGCAAGCGTAAAGGCGCGGTTCTGGATCCAGCCGCCCTTGTTCCAGATAAAGGCGGCGACGGTGGGCGCCAGCAGCAGCGCAAAGCCGCAGAACCAGGAGTGGGTGGGCAGGCAGTTGTAGGTGTAGCAGAAGTTCCAGATATCGTAGGCGATGATGTAGACCCAGGTCATGTCGGGCCACAGCATGTCGGTCTGATCCTCGGAGGCGTAGACACTCCACCAACCGGTCATGCAGAAGATGTTGATGATACCGGCGATGCCGTTGAACACGTTGTTCCAGCCGGCGAGCTGCGTGGCGCCCTCGGAGGTGACCCAGGTGGACTCGCCCAGGACAAAGAAGTGATAGGCGCTCTCAAAGTCGGACACGACGGCGATCATGATGTTGATGGCGACGATCACAAACGGCCACGCGCGGAACCAATGCGCCTTGCCGATCTTGCCCCACTGGTACTTAATGGCAATGAAGCCCCAGCAACCGGCCAGCGCCGCGTATACCTTGGCGTAGTGGAACCAGCTGTTCTGGTACACATGGGTGGGGTTGGTGAGCGCCCACTCGGCACCCTGTGAGACGCCGATGGCGATAGCGACGCAGTAGATGGTCATGGCCAGCGGAGCCACGCCAAAGATGATGGCCGCGCCCAGCTTGGTGCGGCGGCCGACCTCGTTGAGCACGATCAGGCCAATAAAGACCATGGCCCAGCCGGCCCAGTGGATAAGGGTATTGCTACCCCAAACATCGAACAGCATGCTGCTCTCCTTTCACAAGCCCGCGGCCCCTCTTCTGATCGCGGGCAGTTTGGCCAAATGTCGTCAGTTCTGGGGCTTGCGCTCCTGATACTTGGCGGTATAGCCCTCGATATGGAGCGTCGAGGCGATGATTTCCTTGACTGTCTCGTCGGGCACATCGGGGTGCGTGCGGATATACATCAGCAGCCCCATGATGAGGGTGTAGAACGTCTCGTAGACATGGTCGATGCGTAGCTCGTGATGGGCGACAAAATCCACCACGGTGGTATCGCAGATATACTGCGCCACGCGCTGGACCACGTTGTGCAAAAAGCCGCCGTAGAGCGCGCCGCTGCTCGAGGTGAGCGTGCTCGGCAACTCGTGGCCGCTCACGACCAGGCGCTTAAAGAGCGGAGCAACGGTGTCGAGTGCGCCTTCGATGTCGCCAACCGTGCGGCTGGCGTTCCACTGCTCGAGCTCGGCGATAAAGCCGTCGATTGCCTCGTCCATAACGGCGGTGACGGCGGCATCCATATCGGCAAAGTAGTGGTAGAACAGCGAACGCGTGCAGCCAGCCCGCTTGGTCACGGCCGATACCGAAAGATGGGACACACCAAGCTCGGCGCTCACGGCGCGCACAGCGGCGAGGATCTCGCGACGGCGCTCGTCGCCCGTCAGGCGTTTTGCCGCGCTATCGGATGCGGGGACGGCATCGACCACAGAGATATCTGCTGCGTTGTTGCCCATGTTTTGCCGCCTTTCATCCTCTTTTGCCTGACCGTTCGCCTAACAGTCTTGAATATTGTTGACGGTTCGTCAATACTGTTTTTGACACAATGTCAACAATAGCGGGTGAACGGCATGGGGGCATGTCGAACCCGTACAAAGAGGGGCGCCGCGGTCTCGCCGGGCTGTGGCAAGAGAAGGGACGACTATGATTCTCAACGGACCGGGGATTAGCTATACCGAGCCCGATATCGGCGCGGAGTTCGTGCCGCCGATACCGGAGCATCCGCGCGAGGCCATCGTCAAACTGTGTGAGCACTGCACCAACCGCCTGCTGCACCGCGACGAGCTGCTGGGCTACGAGTACTGGTCGTTTGCCGAGGCCGCAACCGACGAGCAGGCCGAAGTGCTCTGCAAGATGAAGATGCGCCGTCCCTATACGCTGCCCGAGATGGTCAAGCTCACCGGCATGCCCGAGGCCGATATCGAAAAAATGCTCGACGACATGAGCTACACGGGTCTGCTCGAGTACAACTGGGAAAACCCCGAGCGCGCCAAGCAGTGGGTGCTGCCCATGCTGGTGCCGGGTTCCGCCGAGTTCCTCAACATGCGCGTGAGCCAGCTCGAGGAGCATCCGGTCTATGCCAAGTTCTTTGAGCAGGCGTCCAAGGGACCGCTGTCCAAGGCCACGCCGATGGTGCCGCCCGGCGGTGCCGGCATCGGCATGCATGTCATTCCGGTCGAGAAGGCCATCGATGCCGCGAGCACCTCGGTGCCGATCGAGCATATCGAGCATTGGCTCGACAAATACGAAGGTAAGTATGCCGCTAGCACCTGCAGCTGCCGCGCGAGCCGTCGCGTGATGGGAGAGGGCTGCGCCGACGACCCGGCCGATTGGTGCATCGCCGTGGGCGATATGGCCGACTACGTGGTCGAGACCGACCGCGGCCATTATGTGACGCGCGAGGAGGTCTACGACATCCTGCGCCAGGCCGAGGACAACGGCTTTGTGCACCAGATCACCAACATCGACGGTGAGAACAAAATCTTCGCCATCTGCAACTGCAACGTCAACGTGTGCTACGCCCTGCGCACTTCGCAGCTGTTCAACACGCCCAACCTGTCGCGCTCGGCCTACGTCGCCAAGGTCGAGAAGGACAAGTGCGTGGCCTGCGGTCGCTGCGTTGAGGTGTGTCCGGCCGGCGCCGCCAAACTGGGCCAGAAGCTCTGTAGCAAAAAGGCTGGCGGACAGGTGCCCGAGTATCCGCGCCAGGAGCTGCCCGATGCCACCAAGTGGGACCACACCAAGTGGTCGCCCAACTACCGCAACGACAACCGTATCGAGACGCATGAGTCCGGCACCGCTCCCTGCAAGACGGCCTGCCCCGCGCACGTTGCCGTTCAGGGCTATCTGAAGCTCGCGGCGCAGGGTCGCTATGACGAGGCCCTAGCACTCATTAAGCGCGAGAACCCGCTGCCCGCTATCTGCGGCCGTGTGTGCAATCGCCGCTGTGAGGATGCCTGCACCCGCGGTCGTGTGGACGCCGCCGTGGCTATCGACGAAGTCAAGAAGTTTATCGCCCAGCGCGATCTGGACGCAGCGACCCGCTATGTCCCGCCCGTGGTGACCCCGACGCGTGCTGGCGGCTTCGACCAGAAGATTGCCATCATCGGTGCCGGTCCGGCTGGTCTGTCCTGCGCTTTTTATCTGGCCGAGAAGGGCTATAAGCCCGTCGTGTTCGAGAAAAACGAGCGCCCGGGTGGCATGCTCACCTATGGCATTCCCAGCTTTAAGCTGCAGAAGGATGTTATCGAGGCGGAGGTCGAGATCATTCGCCTGATGGGTGCCGAGTTTCGCTATGGCGTGGAAGTCGGCCGCGACGTGACGCTCGACGAGCTGCGCGCGCAGGGCTTTAAGGCCTTCTACGTTGCCATTGGCTGCCAGGGCGGCCGCCTTGCCGACATTCCGGGCGAGGACGCCGAGGGTGTGACCGTGGCCGTCGACTTCTTGCGCGAGGTCAACAGCGGCAAGATCGATGCGCTGCCCGGCCGCACCATCGTGGTGGGCGGCGGCAACGTGGCCATCGACGTTGCCCGCAACGCCTGCCGTCTGGGTTCCGAGCACGTTGAGATGTTCTGCCTGGAGAGCGAGGCCCAGATGCCTGCCAGCGAGGAGGAGCGTCGCGAGGCCATTGAGGACGGCGCGCACATTAGCTGCGGCTGGGGCCCCAAGGAGATTCACCTGGACGAGGCCGGTCGTGTGTGCGGTATCACCTTCAAGCGCTGCACGCGTGTCTTTGACGACGAGGGCCGTTTTGCGCCCGAGTATGACGAGAACGACTTGCGCCGTGTCGATGCCGACCGTGTCGTCATGTCGATTGGCCAGTCCATTGTGTGGGGCGACCTGCTGGCTGGCTCCAAGGTGGAGCTCGGCCGCGGCCAGGGTGCCCTTGCCGATCCGCAGACGTACCAGACCGCCGAGCCCGACATCTTTGTGGGCGGCGACGTCTACACTGGTCCCAGCTTTGCCATCGATGCCATTGCCGCCGGTCACGAGGCCGCGGTGTCCATCCATCGCTTTGTGCAGCCGGGCTCCACGCTCACCATCGGCCGCAACCAGCGCCGCTACACCGCGCTCGACCGCAACGACGTTGTGCTCGAGAGCTACGACAACGCGAGCCGCGAGGTGGCACGTGTCGACCGCGAGCGCGAGAAGGCTGCGCCCTTTAGCGAGTACGTCGAGACCTTTACCGAGGAGCAGGTGCGCGCCGAGACCGCTCGCTGCTTGGGCTGCGGTGCCTCGATCGTCGACCCCAACAAGTGCATCGGCTGCGGCCTGTGCACCACCAAGTGCGCGTTTGACGCCATCCATCTGGATCGCGACCGCCCCGAGTGCTCCACGATGGTCAAATACGAGCAAAAGCTCCCGAGCCTTGGCAAGTATGCTTTAAAGCGTGCAATCAAAATCAAGTTCGGTCGTAAATAGGTAACCATGGCGGGTAAGGGGACGGCGCAGACTAGATTTCGCTGTCCCCTTGCTTTGAGTTTGCATCGCATCAACCGTTGTTGAAAGGTTTCTACCTTGCATGAATTGGGAATCGTTTATCACATTATTCGCGATGTTGAGAACGTGGCGCGCGCCAATGGCGTGCGTCGCGTTTCGAGCGTCACGCTGCTGCTGGGCGAGGTCTCGGGCGTCGTTCCCGACTTGCTGCTCGACGCTTGGCGCTGGGCGGCAGATAAAAAGTCCATCACGCAGGGCGCGGAGCTTATCGTGGAGCCCGTCGAGGCCGTGACGCATTGCGAGGCGTGCGGCCGCGACTATGCGACAGTCGAGCACGGCAAGACCTGCCCCCATTGCGGCAGTGGCGATACCTATTTGCTCCAGGGCCAAGAGGTCATGATCAAGCAGATCGAGACCCCCGACGAGGATCCGGCGGACGCTGCCCCCGACGGCCCTTCTGACGCCCCCGACGCCGTCGACGCCGCTAACCCTCTCCACATCGTCTAGCCCCTAGTCGTTGGGGACGTTCTTGTTTGACTAGTCGTTTAAGAACGTCCCCAACGACTACTTGCGCTAGAGCATAAGTTATACAATTAGTCAAGTTATGTCTGTTTAAACAAAATAGCGGCACGCAGGCGCATTGGGATTAACCTAAAAGCGGCGTTAATGAACAGAGTGTCTGTATATATCTGTGAAAGTAATTGGGAAATCACGTTTTAGTAGACAATGAGCTGTAAATCAGCAACGTAATCAATTTGTAACAAACTTAGACGTTTAAACAAATAATGCAACCGTTTGCGAATTTAGCTATAAATCCACAAGGCGAACAGGTATACTCCTTTATTGTCGTGTAGGAAATACGTAGACAAAAAGGAGGTTATGTGATGGTAAGTATTGTTCTTGCTAGCCATGGTGACTTGGCGGCTGGAATCAAGCAGACGGGCTCGATGGTCTTTGGCGATCAGCCGTCTGTTGCCGTGGTCTCGCTCGAGCCGAGCATGGGCCCCGACGACTTCCGTGCCAAGGTCGAGGAGGCAATCGCTTCCTTCGAGGACCAGGAGCAGGTGCTCTTCCTCGTTGATCTGTGGGGCGGCACGCCGTTCAATCAGATCAGCGGGCTCATCGAGGGCCACGATTCCTGGGCTATCGTCACCGGTGTCAACCTGCCTATGCTCATCGAGGCATATTCGCAGCGCTTTGACGCAAAGAACACTGCACATGCGATCGCAAAACATCTCGTGACTGAGGCTAAGGCCGGCGTGCGCGTCAAGCCCGAGTCTCTGGAGCCCGAGGAGAAGAAGCCGGCTGCGGCCGCCGCTGCTCCTGCGGGTGCCATTCCTCCGGGAACGGTGATCGGCGACGGGCACATCAAGATCGCCCACGTCCGTATCGACACGCGTCTGCTGCATGGTCAGGTGGCCACCACGTGGACCAAGCAGATCAACCCCAACCGCATCATCGTGGTCTCCGACGGCGTTGCTCACGACGAGCTCCGCAAGACCATGATCGAGCAGGCTGCCCCTCCGGGAGTCCACGCCAACGTCGTGCCTATCAAGAAGATGGCCGAGGTCGTCAAGGACACGCGCTTTGGCGACACCAAGGCGATGCTGCTGTTCGAGAACCCGCAGGATCTGCTCAGGGCCATCGAGGCCGGCGTCGACATCAAGGAAGCCAACATCGGTTCCATGGCCCACTCCAAGGGCAAGGTCGTCGTCACCAACGCTGTCGCCATGGGCGATGACGATGTCAAGACCATCGAGGCTCTCAAGGCCAAGGGCGTCAAGTTCGAGGTCCGCAAGGTTCCTTCGGATTCCTCCGAGGATCTCGACGCCATGTTGAAGAAAGCTAAGGCCGAA
Organism: Collinsella sp. AF19-1LB; assembly: GCF_003459655.1. NCBI lineage: Bacteria > Bacillati > Actinomycetota > Coriobacteriia > Coriobacteriales > Coriobacteriaceae > Collinsella > Collinsella sp. AF19-1LB. Next base: position 14,125 of record NZ_QRWO01000021.1, on the reverse strand, counting down.
CTGGCCGCTCAAGCATAGTAAAGGAGGGTCCGATACATGTCTGCAATCACTATTCTGCTTGTTGCGATTGTCGCGTTGCTTGCCGGTATGGAAGGCATTCTGGATGAGTTCCAGTTCCATCAGCCGCTCGTGGCATGCACGCTTATCGGTCTCGTAACCGGTCACCTTCAGGAGGGCATCCTCCTGGGCGGTTCGCTCCAGATGATGGCCCTTGGCTGGGCTAACGTCGGCGCCGCCGTCGCGCCTGACGCCGCTCTGGCCTCGGTCGCTTCTTCGATCATCATGGTGCTCGCCCTCAACGGTGGCGCCACCGATTCGGCCAAGGCCGTTACCGCCGCCATCGCCGTCGCCGTCCCGCTGTCGGTCGCTGGTCTGTTCCTGACCATGATCTGCCGTACCCTGGCTACCGCTATGGTTCACGGCATGGACGCCTGCGCCGAGAAGGGCGACTTCGCCGGCATCGAGCGTTGGCAGTACGCCGGCATCCTCATGCAGGGTGTTCGTATCGCCATCCCGGCAGTACTTCTGTGCATCATCCCGGCCGAGGCCGTTACCAACGCGCTTAACGCTATGCCCGATTGGCTGTCCGGCGGCATGGCCGTCGGCGGCGGCATGGTCGCTTCCGTCGGTTACGCCATGGTCATCAACATGATGGCCACCAAGGAGACCTGGCCGTTCTTCATCCTCGGCTTTGTCCTTGCTGCCATCCCTCAGCTCACGCTGATCGCCCTTGGCCTCATCGGCATCTCCCTTGCCCTCATCTACCTTGGCCTTAAGGATCTGGCCAAGCAGGGTGGCGGCATGGGCGGTGGCTCCGGTGACCCGCTCGGCGACATTCTGAACGATTACGAGTAGGAGGGGAGTGATACATATGGCAGAGAACAAGATTCAGCTCACCAAGGCTGACCGTAAGAAGGTTTGCTTCCGTCATCAGTTCCTTCAGGGCTCGTGGAACTACGAGCGTATGCAGAACGGCGGCTGGTGCTTCGCAATGATCCCTGCGATCAAGAAGCTCTACACCAGCAAGGATGACCAGATTGCCGCTCTTAAGCGCCACCTGGAGTTCTATAACACCCACCCCTATGTTTCCGCCCCCGTCATTGGCGTTACCCTCGCCCTCGAGGAGGAGCGCGCCAACGGTGCTCCGATTGACGACGTCGCCATTCAGGGCGTCAAGGTCGGTATGATGGGCCCGCTCGCCGGCGTCGGCGACCCCGCCTTCTGGTTCACCCTTCGCCCGATTCTGGGTGCACTGGGCGCTTCCCTGGCCCTGTCCGGCAGCATCGCCGGTCCGCTGCTGTTCTTCTTCGCGTGGAACATCATCCGTTACGCCTTCCTGTGGTACACGCAGGAGTTTGGCTACAAGGTCGGCTCCTCCATCGCCAAGGACCTCTCCGGCGGTCTGATGGGCAAGGTCACCGAGGGTGCTTCCATCCTGGGTATGTTCATCATCGGCGCCCTGGTCGAGCGCTGGGTGTCCATCTCCTTCACCCCGGTCGTCTCCAAGGTCACGCAGTCCGCTGGCGCCTATATCGACTGGGCCAACCTGCCCGCCGGTTCTGAGGGCATCAAGCAGGCATTGACGATGTACAGCTCTGTCGGTGCCAACGCACTCGACCCGGTGAAGGTCACCACGCTTCAGGCCAACCTCGATCAGCTCATCCCCGGCCTTGCCGCCGTGTGCCTGACCCTTCTGGTCTGCAAGCTCCTCAAGAAGAAGGTCAGCCCGATCGTCATCATCCTGGCTCTCTTCGCCGTCGGCATCATCGGTCGCGTCTGCGGCTTCATGTAAGCACGCTTCGGCTTAAGACCGAGAGTTGCTAGGCAAGGGCTTTTGAGCCATTGAAACGGACCGCACCCGGTGGGTACACTGGATGCGGTCCGATTGTTTTATTTGGAGGGCGAGGCGCGCATGGCGCAATCTCAGAACAGCACGGTCGATCTGGCAACGCCGGCAACCTGCCTAATGGGGCTTACCAGCCACGGCAACGTGATGGTGGGCAATAAGGCGTTCGAGTACTATAACGAGCGCAATCCCGAGGATTACATTCAAATCCCGTGGGATGAGGTCGACTACATCGCCGCCGAGGTTTTGCGCGGCACCAAGAAGATTACGCGTTTTGCCATCTTCACCAAGGACAACGGCCACTTTACGTTTTCGACGCGCGACGATAAAGAGACGCTTCGCGCGGTCCGTAAGTACGTCGACGAGGATAAGCTCGTGCGTTCGCCTGACTTTATCGATGTGACGGCCAAGGGCGCCAAGAGCATCCCCTCCGTTATCAAAAACCTTTTCCACAAAGGCAAGTAGTCATTAAAGAGCGCTCCCTCAAAGTGGGGCGCAGTCTCCCATGTGGCTCGATCGGGAAAGTGCATCCCAGTTCGAGCGTCGATTCCGGGATGTAGTTTCCGGAACGGGGTCGTTTGGGAAACCGTGTCCCGTTTCGAGCCGAAATTCTGGGTCACAGTTTCCTAGCAAGGTCTCATGGGGAAAGTCTGACCCAGAATTTGCCTGGATAGTGGGACGCACTTTCCGGAGGGCTGTTCCACCGCAACTTCGAAGAGTGGGTATACGCTGCATTACAGCGGCGTAAATCTGCTACACTAATACAACATGCCTCCGTAGCTCAGGGGATAGAGCACCGCTCTCCTAAAGCGGGTGTCGACGGTTCGAATCCGCCCGGGGGCACCAGAAAAATCGCAGGTCAGGAGTTAATTTTGCTTCTGACCTGTTCTGGTTTTAGGGTTAAGAACTGCTTTTGTTTGTAAATCTGGTAAGTAAATAATTTAATTTACCGAGTTTTCCACTGAAAACAGGAAATCACCATTTTGGGGATAAAAAGTTTTCAACAGCCGTTAGTCGGTTCCATTTTGGTGAATCGCTTCCTCAATTTGGGTAAAAAATTTCACCATTTTGATGATTCGGCTGCTTTGAGTTTTGATAAAAACGCCTGTTCAGAAGCTTGCGCTATACCCATTTTGGTGAAACCAATTAATAGAGAAATATACTATAAAGATATAGGGACGGCGATGCAGTCCTCTTCGCTCGCGAAGCTCGCTGCGCGGCCACGTACCGTGTCCTTGCCGCCGGCTAAGCCGTCGATAAAGAATAGGGACAGCGATGCCGTCCCCTTCGCTCGCAGAGCTCGCTGCGCGGTCACGTGCCGTGACCTTGCCGCCGGCTGTGCCGTCGATTGATTCGCTCACTGCGTTCGCTGATTGATTGATTGATAGACTAATCCGTTTTCTCAGTAACACCAGTCATGAGTGCAGCAATTGACATGTTGAATCCATTGGCAATTTTGCAGAGGTTTGAAAGACTGACATTTCTTCGTCCGACTTCAATGCTCGCGTAGTAGGAACGATCCATCTCAATCAAATTGGCGAACTGCTCCTGGCTGTACCCGAGTCCAGCGCGGAGCTCTTTGCATCTCATGCCGAATGATTTCTGAAGCGTCTTCGTATCCATGACAAAAAGAGTCATGGATTGTTGTATTTATGCCAACGGACTATATACAACAATCCCTGTTAAGGCGCATAATTACCTTTATTGGAAAGAGTTCTGATGCCTAGTCGGACATGGCATGGAAAAGGAATGGAATAGCAATGACTCAGGGAAAGCATTTCGCTGCCGGTGGCGATCACTTCGCCACACTGCCAAGCAAAAAGATTCACGCCCCGAAGGGGATCGCGCGTCTGACCGTCACCGCGGCGACCATGGCCGCCATGACCGGATCGAGCCTCATCTCACCGTTCACGGCATTCGCCCAGACCGGTGACGGGGGCACGCAGCACCCCGCCGTGATGTCGCCGATCGCCGCCCACGCCGGCGCGGCATCCGGTGCCGGCGCGAAATCCGCCGCACAGACCATCACGGACCTGCAGAAGGCAGTCGACGAGGCGAAGGCGAAGGAGGACGCCGCCAAGGCATCCTACGATGAGGCCTCCGGTCCCTACAACGAGGCGGCTTCCGCCCGCGACCAGGCCAAGGCATCCTACGATTCTGCAGTCAGCGCCGGCACGGCAGCCGACCGAGCGGCAATGGACGAGTACGCCCGTCAGGTCGCGGAGGGCAAGGACGCCGCCGATGCCGCCGGCAAGGACCTCGAGCAGGCGAAGACGGGTCTCGCAGACGCCAAGGCGGATGCATCCGAGAAGGACGAAGCGTACCAGTCCGCCCTCAAGGCGGCCCAGGATGCCAAGGACGCCCTCGATAAAGCCAAGGCCGATGCCGTAGGCGCCACCCCGGAGGCAATCAGTGCCGCCGAGCAGGCCGTGCGCGACGCCCAGGATGCCGTGAGTAGGGCACAGGCCGAACTCGCCAACGCCAACGCGACGCTTGCCGATGCCCAGTCCAAGCTGGTTGCGGCCCAGTCTGCAAAGGATGCCGCCGATTCTGTCCTCGCCGCAGCCAAGCAGAACAAGGACGCGGCGGATGCGAAGACCGCAGCCGCCAGCGCCGCCTACGAGAAGGCGAAAGCCGACCTCGCCGCAGCGGAGGCAGGCGCCAGCGGCCCGGAGTACGATGCCGCGAAGCAGAAGGTCGCAGACGCAGAGGCAGCCCTCGCTGCCGCACGAGCGGTGCAGTCCCAGTGCGAGTCCGAGCTCGAGCAGGCGCAGTCCGCTGCAGCAACGGCGCAGTCCGAGCTGAATGATGCCCAGGCGTCCCTCTCCGTAAAGCAGCGGGCCGCGGCCGATGCCAAATCCGGCGTGGGCGACGCCCAGTCCGCACTCGATGCCGCGAACGCCGACCTCGATGCCGCCAAGCAGGCGAATGCCGACGCCGTCGCCAAGCTGGATGCCGCGAAGCAGGCTGTCAAGGACGCCGAGTCCGCCAAGGCAGCCGCCGACGTAGAGCTCGCGAACGCCAAGGCCGCAAAGGATACCGCAGACGCGGCCGTGACCGCCGCCCAGCAGAAGGTCGACGAGGCACAAACGAAGGTGGATCTCGCAGACGCGCAGCTCAAGCAGGGAGCCATCGGTTTCTTCAAGGCCATGGGTGCCGATTCAGCCATCGAGATCATCCAGAACTGCACGTACAAAGACTACACCGAGATCGGAAACAGTCTCGACGCAACGGGCCTTGAAAACATGCTTTCGTCCATCACGGTCATGAAGAACGTGAACGCCTACCGTAAGTCCGTCGGCCTTTCCGAGCTTGAGGTAAGCTATAAGCTCATTGCGGCAGCGATTGCAGATGCAAACTATTCGACGAAAAATGTAGAGCATGCCCAGCAGTTCGATGTCGGTGAAAACCTTGCCTGGAGCTATCGCGACCCCTGCAAGGCCTGGATCTATCAGGAAAAGGATCTGTTTGACAAGACTGCAGCATCCCTTGGTGCGACGAATCTTTCCGGAAAGGACGCCTACGACTTCTGGTACGCCAACCAGGACAAGTTCGATTACTACCGTATCGGTCATTACATGAACATCATCAACCCTGACTATGCTGTCATGGGATGCGGTCTGAACGATGACACCCGTTTGACGTTCTCGCTCACGCTGCAATACGGCGGTTGGGCAGGCTCCGGTTGGAACATGAACCCCATGTCCGTCGACGAGTACGAGCAGAAGCTGATCTCCTACATCGACGGTCTCAAGAACGCCAAGAGCGCACTCGACGCAGCCAAGGCTGATCTCGCATCCAAGCAGCAGGCAGCCGCCAGCGCCGCCGCAACCGTCCAGCAGAAGCAGGTCGCAGCGGATTCCGCACAGGCAGATGTCGATTCCGCGAAGCAGGGCGTTGCCGATGCCCAGCGTGCCGTCGATGCCGCCAAGGCTGATGTCGCCGCCAAGCAGCAGGGCGTCACGGATGCCCAGACCGAGCTTGATGCGGCGAAATCGGACCTCGAAGCTGCCAACGCGGCAGTCGATACGGCAAAGTCGACCGTCCAGCAGAAGCAGGTCGCCTTTGATGCCGCCCACGCAGCCGTAACGACCGCACAGTCTAAGTTGGATTCCGCCAAGGCGGACACCGAGGCCAAGCAGCAGGACGTCATGGATGCGAACGCCGACCTCGCGAAGTTCTTCCAGGACGTCGCCGACGCCAAGAAGGCGGTCGATACCGCAAAGAGCGCCCACGACGCGGCGGTAGCCGACCAGGCCGAGAAGGCGGCGGTCCTCGCAGCCGCCAAGCAAAAGGCGGATACCACCGCAAGCGCCCTCGCGGATGCCCAGCGTGCCGTCGATGCCGCAAAGGCCGACACCGGCGTTGCCGCCGACAAGCTTACCGGCTCCCAGACCGATCTCGAGGACGCACAGTCGAACCTCGACATCCTTACCGATCTTGCCGCGAAGCTCGCAGAGGCACAGCAGCGCGAGCAGGATGCAGTAAAGGCCGTCAATGACACCAAGGCCGCGCTCGATGCTGCGAAGGCGGATACCATCGCCGCCGAGTCCCTGGTCTTTGCCGCCGAGCAGGCAAAGGCACAGGCAGACGCCAAGCTGTCGAAGCTGAACTCCATCGACGCCGGCGCGGCGATCGCTTCCGGTCATGATGTGAACGCGGATGACGCCCTCAACGCGCTTTTCGCCGCAGCAGTCGAGGCACGTGCCAAGGTCGCGCCCGCCAAGGCCATCCTGGACGAGAAGCAGGCCGCGGTGGACGGGCTCCAGCCCGGCTATGATGCGGCACTCGCCGCCTACGAGTCGGCGAAGTCCGACCGCATCGCAGCGGAGCAGAAGCTTTCCGATGAGATTGCCCGACAGGATGCGGAGGAGGCCGCAAAGCAGCAGGCGGCATACAGCCCGAAGCACCTCGCCGGCACGGATACCGCCCAGACCGGCAGCCTCGCCCAGACCGGTGACCGCGCGGGACTCATCGGCGAGACGTTCGCCATCGGCGGTACCGTCCTCGTGGCAGCCGGCGTCTTCCTCGATCAAAAGAAGCGCCGCGAGCAGATGTAAAAGCGAGCCGGGCGTTGGATATCGGCTAGTGTCCAACGCCCGGTTTCATGGACCGGGAGATCGGTGTGAGAACAAAGGCTATTATCGTTGCGCTTCTGGTGTGCCTTTCGGCACCTCAGATTGGATGTGCCGGCGTTGCAAAGCAGGGAAGCGGCTCTACGGAAAGGGCCGCCACAGCGGTAAAGAATAAAGACAAAAAGAAGCCAAGCGAAGAAAAGGCGGCGCAAACCTCTGGAACCAAAACCGAGGAGAAGAAAGAGTCCGACGACAAGGACCAGAAGTCCGATGACTCCAAGAAGGAGGATAACAAGTCTTCCGATTCCTCGAAGTCGGACAACAAGGGCGATTCCTCCCAGTCCGAGCAGAATTCCGGCAATTCGCAGAGTTCCGGCAGCAACAATTCCTCTTCCAACGGCGGCAGCCAGAAGAAGTGGGTTGCCGAGCAGGGCCACTGGGAGACAGATTACAGCCAGGTCTGGGTGCCGAATGTGGTTTATACGCGCCATGAGCGTTGGATCTGCAGTGCATGCCACGCAGCATTTGGATCTGCAGCCGAAATGGACGCTCACGCTCACGCTACTTTTGGCGATGCGCAGCATCCTAGCGGCGGTTCTGCAATCAATGATTCGTATACCACCTCTGAGGACCAAGGACATTATGAACAGCAGGCTACGGGACAACATTGGGTTGTCGACGTCGCCGGTCACTGGGAGTAATGTACATCGTTCCTATCCTCTTACGTTCGGTAAATGATTATTTATTTGTGGGCGGCCGGTTTCGGTCGCCTTTTTTAAACGCCCAGTCTGGGAGCAAACGATAGGAAAGCAATCAAACGAGAGGCCGCTCCAAAAGAATCCGGCGGTGCCGGATGCTTCGGGTAAAAACTTCCGCAAATCGGTAAGGTCTTCCATCATCTTGCTCCAGCCCTCGCCCGGAGTCCGCTGCGCGGTAATGCAAACACTCGGCATCCCTCGCGTTCGCATTACCGCTTCGCTCTCGCTACAGCGAATTTCTAACACTCAGCATCCTTCGCGTTAAAAATTCGCTTCCGCTCACGGTCTCCGCTGACACTACGACACCGCGAAGCCTTTCGCTCGAAACGAGGCCTCTCGTTTCGTGTCTACGCTACGCTCCGCCCAATCGCCGTTCCGGTGATTGCAAGATTGGTGTTGGGCTAGATAAATGGGGCCATACTCGCCCCCTTTATCTGCCAACACATCTTGTTTATCGCCTCCCACGGCGATAAAGTTAGAAATGAAGTTCGCCTTTCATTTCTAAGTAAAGTGACGGCGTCACTTCAAAAATCGGCGCGACGTCAGTCGCTCCTAAAAAGGAAAGCAATCTCATATCGGTTTTGAATCGGTGGCCTCACCGATTCGCTCTGCTTTCCTGGGGGCATGAATGATGAGTTGCAAACGTCCGCACACCGTTAAGGCGACACTCACTTCTGAAGAATACGAAACGCTTTCCGCTTTGGCAGAAAAGGCGGGCATGACGAAAGCCGAATTCATTCGCTATGCACTGATTCATTGGAATGAATCGTTCGATGATCTAGTCATTTCCAAAGATAAGAACGGTGGCCGTAGCAAAAAGCTGCAAACCGTTTCAGAGGATTCGAACGAAAAGCGCTCGGAGGTTATTTACGTCAAAGTCACCGATGGCGAGCACGAGGCGATTCGCAAGCAGGCGGATGCGCTCGGCACGACCGTCAGTGCGTATGCCCGCCGCGTGATGCTGGCCGGGAAAATCGAGATGATCGATTTCGATATGAGCCAGGTCGCAAAAATCTATCACGAGCTGTATCGCGAGGGGACGAACCTCAACCAGCTGATGTATTTTGTGAATGCGCAAGGTCTTCCGGCCTACAACGAGAAGGCGGTTTTCCGAACGCTTGAAAAGGTTTACCAAAATGCCCGTAAAGTCACCCTCTTCATCGAAGAGCTCGAACAGCGCTATTTCACCGATGGCGGTGAGCTCGATGACCGTCGTTAAGCAGAAAGGTGTTTCGTCCGAGCGCTACGCGAAGCACCTGCGCAAGTACATTAACGGAAAGAATGCTTTGGCCCGCGGCGGCTGGAACCTCGCGAACGGAAAGCACTGGTTTTCCGAAATGGCTATGACGCGGAAGATGTTCCATCACGACAGGCCCGCGCGTGCCGGCGCGAAAAACATAACGATGCTTCATCAGATTCTCGCCTTTCTGCCCGAGGAGTGCAGCTGCAACGGAGGCAAGATGACCCCCGATGCGTGTATGGCCTACGCGGAGCAATGGCTTGCGAAACACTACCCGCATCAACAAGTGATTGTCGCGTTGCATGAGGAAAGCGATAAGGCGGGAAAACGCTACGCGGTTCATATGGCGATTAACCGCACGGATCTTTTGACGGGTAAGCGTTGCGAGACGGGCGGGCGTCGCGGAAAGTACGAACGCGCTGCGTGGGTTCGTGAAATGGACGAGGCCTGGAATCTCGCTCAGCTCGAAAAGGGAAAGAAGAACTCGAAGATTCGAGACCGACAGCCGCGCGACACTGAAAAGAAAATCGTTGAGCGGGGAGAGTACAGTTATAAAAACTATCTGCGCGAGTTGATCCATCTTGCAATCAACGAAGGTCATCCGAAGAATATGGAGCAGTTTAAAAAGTTACTTGCCTCATGGGGCGTAGACATTTTCATCAAGAACAATCGAGTCTATGCGACAGATCTCGATATCAAGGAGGCCGGCAACCCGAAGTGCACTTTCAACCTGACTCGTCTTGACGGGAGGTTTGCGGTCAAGCAACTTGAGGCGGCCTTCAAAAATAACGTGCTGGAGGCCGAGCGAGCCCTTCCTTATGAGAGGCGTTGCGAGATTTACATTCAACGGCTTAAGAAGGCGTATTCGGCGTGGGTCGAGCAGGCAAAGGCGAGCAAGGGCGTCGCCTACAATCTCTTTCCTAAGTTCATCGCACCGAAGTGCGATGAAGATCTGCTCGAGGATCCGGCGGTTCGTGATGAGCTTCTTGCCCGGCGCGGTTACGCAAGAGAGATTCGCAACCGTTACGCCGGCGCCGTTCCCGATGCTGGCGATGACCGCGTTCGCGCCGCAGGACGAGACCATGGTGGCAACGGCGACATCTCGCCGCAGGTCGATCGTGCGGTCGACCGAGGCGATTACGATCGCGGCGACGCGCCTCGCTAGTTTTGGAAAGCCTATCGTCGGTGCCCTAGCGCGCTGCCATCCAGTGCCGATTCTGCCATACTCGCAATTCGGTGAGGATGAGGAGTATGAATTGATCGGCGGGGGTCAGCCGCTCTGATAGAATCGTCCTTGCTGTCGGCAGCCCTCGTGCCGGGCAGAGCCCTCCATTTGATGGGAGGTGATGCCCATGACCGATTTCACCGAGCTCGTGAAGCTCCTGACCGCTATGGTCTCGCTCCTCACGGCCCTTGTCGGCCTTTCCAAGGCACTCAAGCAGGGTTCGAAGCCCAAAAAGAAAGGCCACCGTCGCTAAGACGATGACCCAACTTCATTAAGCAACGGCTCTGCCCAGCTCTCTACAACTTGGGCTGCCGTCGGCACCATTTTACCCTCCTGACGAGGAATTCGTCCATATTTCAAAAATCAAATCCTGTTCGCGCGTGGGCGTAAACTTATATAGTTGGGCAAATCCGGCAGATTGGAGCTTGAAACATGAGGGATATGCACCTCATGTCGCTCATAAAACGTCTCCTGACCTCGAAGGAGAACGTTTTTTAGCGATAAAAGGAGACATAAAAATGATCTGGTTTACCAGCGACACCCACTTCGGGCATGAGAACGTGCTGAAGTTCACCGACCGCCCGTGGGAGACGATTTGGCAGATGAACGACGCCATCGTCGACAACATCAACGGCAAGGTTGCCGTGGACGACGAGCTCTACATCCTGGGGGATTTCTCATTCAAGATGACCGCCCAGGACGCCTACGGGCTGCGCAAGCAGATCGCCTGCAGGCGCATCCACCTCGTCCCGGGAAACCACGACAAGGACTGGACCCAGCCGGCGGTCACGGGCGCCTTCACCGTGGAGCCGCCAATCTGCGTGCTCAAGATCGACGGGCGGAAGATCGTCCTGAGCCATTACCCCATGGCCGACTGGCAGGGCATGAACCATGGATCGTGGCACCTCCACGGGCACATCCACAGCAGCGGCGGCGCGTACAACGAGTTCAACCGCAAGCAGGGCCTTCTGCGCTACGACGTCGGTTGCGATGCCAACGGGCACTCCCCGGTGAGCCTCGATGAGCTGAGGGAATGGTTCGCCGGAGTCGACGAGCCGTGCGGCCGGGTGAAATGGCCCTGGTGGGTCAACGAGACCGGCGACAGACAGGTCGAGCGCGAGCTGGCGGCGTACAAGAGGGAAGAGGTGATTCGATGACGGTCTATGTGACGGGCGACATCCACGGTGGACTCGACATGCAAAAGCTCCGCGACTGGGAGCTTGGCGATAGTCTTACCAGCGACGACTGTCTCATCGTTGCCGGTGACTTTGGCTTTCCGTGGGACTTTTCTGCCGAGGAATGCGCCGACATCGCCTGGCTGGAGTCGCGCCCCTACACGGTACTGTTCGTCGACGGCAACCACGAGCGCTTCGATCACTGGGAGGAGCGCCCCATGGAGCCGTGGCATGGCGGGCTGACGCAGCGCCTGTCGGACACCTCGCCCATTCGGCGCCTGACGCGCGGCGAGGTCTTTGAGCTCGACGGTTCGACAATCTTCACCATGGGCGGTGCCACGAGCGTGGACAGGGAATACCGCGTGCCGTATTCCAGTTGGTGGCCTCAGGAGCTCCCGGATGAGTGCGAATTCGATGCCGTGCGGGCAAAGCTCGACGAGGCCGGCTGGAAGGTCGACTGCGTCATCACCCATACCTGCGCCACGCGTATGCTCTCGCCGACGCTCTACCCGGACCCAGGCTGGGAACGCCCTGATGTGGACCGGCTGACCGGATTCCTCGATGAGCTCGAGGACCGCCTGGACTATAAGCACTGGTATTACGGCCATTTTCACCGAGACGGCAACCCGGACGAACGGCACACGGTGCTGTATGACCGAATCGTGAGACTCGGGGACAAACTCCTGCCGTGGGGTGCGTACTGATGACGGTCTATGTGACAGGCGACGTGCACGGCAGGGCCGAGTACGGGTCCAGCCGGTTTGCATTCAAAAATTGGCCGCTGGGCCGGACCCTGACGCGCGATGACGCGGTGATCGTGGCCGGCGACTTCGGCTTTGTCTGGGACGGCTCGAATGCTGAGAGGTATTGGCTCGATTGGTTTGAGTCAAAACCATGGACCACGTGTTTCGTAGACGGCAACCACGAGAACCACCGGATGCTGGCAGAACTGCCGGTGCGGGAGTGGAACGGCGGCCTCGTCCATGAGGCGCGACCGCACGTGCTGCACCTGATGCGCGGAGAGGTGTTCGATATCGACGGGTTCACAGTCCTTGCCATGGGCGGCGCCGCGAGCAACGACAGGCAGTATCGCAAGGAGGGGAGGAGCTGGTGGCCCGAGGAGATGCCGAGCGAGGAAGAGATGGACCACTGCCGCGCCTCGCTCAACCGCGTAGGCTGGAGGGTCGACTACGTGGTGAGTCACGAGGCTCCTGCTGCCCTGGCTAGAGAGCTGTGCCGCGAGCGCGGACGTGAGTGCGGCGGGGATACGCTGCAAACTTTCCTGGGCGAGCTCGACGGGCGGCTCGACTATCGCATCTGGCTCTTCGGGCATTACCACGGCGACGAATGGCGCGACGACAGGCATCGCCTGGTCTATCGAGACATCGTGCCGATCGAAAGTGCTGCGCCCGGTTCTCAGTTCTAGAAACCCCCTAGAAATGCTCTAGAGGGTTTCTAGAAAATTAGATGCTATGCGACCTACTCATCCTTCATCTGGGTCATGGCCTCGACCTTGGCCTCGGCCGCGGCTGCCCGCTGCTCGGAGGCGGCGAGGCGGTCCTTGAGGGCGGCTACCGCGGCCATCAGGTCGTGCTGGGCCAGGAGCGCATCGCTCAGCTCGGCCTGGGCTTTCAACGCAGCGTCACGCTCGCCGCGCAGTCGCTCGATCTCATCGGCCATGGCCTCAGCCTCGGCGTGGAGCTGGGCGACCTGCCTGCCGAGCCCCTTAGCACGGGAAAGGTGCCTGACGCCCGCGGCGTGGAGCTCGTCGTTCTCGAGTTCGAGACTCGCGGTATCGAGTTCGAACTTCTCCTCTATAAAGGCAATCCGCTCATTGCAGTCGGCCTCAATTTTTTCATTCCGATCCGTCGCCTCGGCGAGCTTGCGGTTGAATTTGTCGAGCTGGGCCCTGAGCAGCGCGTTCTCGGTCTTGAGATCGGCGGTCTCGCGCAGCAGCTTCTCTCGCCAAGCCTTTTCAATCTGCTCGGCGGCCTCATCGAGGACGTCCTTCACGCCGGGCGTCTCGCTGATTTTTCTGTCGTTCGGGTTGTCTGTCATCGTGCGGCACTCCAATCAACAATGGGCATGGCTCCGCCATGCCGTACGGCTGGGAACAAATACGCGGCCGCTGTTGAGTTGTGTTTGTCCTGCGCTTGGTGAGTTCTAAAAGCGTCTCAAGTCATACGTTCACGCAGGTTTTCGATTGGAGAAATACCGCACGTTTTCATGGTATCACGTGCCTTAAAGAACATGAATGGGCGGTCATATCGATTCGTTGAAAATAGCACCTACGACGTGCTGGTGGCGGGAGAGTGATGGCGTTAAAGATGTCGAGAATGATTATGGGAGTATTTTAGATGCAGGTATGAGAAAGGGTCGAATCGAAGTGTCTGGCCGGACGCCAATTGTCCGGGAACTGTTTCGGTTCGACCTTGCTTCATTTTACATCCGCGGCATGTTTTTGTAGACGCCTGGCGATTACCGACCTTCACGACCTCGATGACGGTTTCCCCGTCCTCGATTCTTGCCAGATTGCGGTAGACATGCTGCGTGAATGGTCGGATATCATTTGAGCCAGAATCCTCTTCTATTGAAGCGGATTCTGGCTCAGTGGTTTTTAACTCGGTTGTTTGACAGAAGCCCACGTCGATAGTCGGGCTGTGGACTTAAGATTTCGGGGGCTCCCAAGCGTTTTCGATCGCGGCGCGGTAGATTGCAGCGTAATTAAGCATCCAGCTGCCATCACCAGTTTTTTGAATATACCCCTTATCCTTTGGCTCTGTTAGACCATAATTGACATATAGGT
>NZ_QRWO01000020.1:0-53702 GCF_003459655.1 Collinsella sp. AF19-1LB | reverse complement strand
GAGGCTGTTGCAATGAAAATGACAATCAAGGAAAAAAGAGGGACTATCGACAAACGAGGAGCAATTAAACAAGTTGGTTGATAATTGCATGAAAGCAGATATACTACAATTGATTAGATAGAGGAGGTTTCTGCATGGACGTTATTAACAAAGATCTCTTGGAGCAACTGAAAGAGTCTCAGGAAGAGGGCGTCGTGGTAGAAGTGTTCGACTTTGAGGACTACATGGATAAATTCTGCCATTAGTTTCGGAATTAACTTGCCTCGCTTAAAGGAGAAGTCGATTATCGATTTCTCCTTTTTTAATTAAAGATATTTTTGGAATACATGCTCTTAGCACAGGTTGGCGTCTCAGTAAACTGAGAGGTTGCTTTGGCTAGTTAGAGATATGTGAACGTCCGTTAGACTGAATCTCAGGGTAGAAGGGGCCTCCAGTGTCCAGATCAACAAGGCAATGCTGCGTTTCGGCTAATAAGAACGATGGCTTTTTGCGTGTGGCGGCGGCGTCGCCGCAGATTCGCGTGGCCGATGTCGAGGGTAATGCCGAGGTTGCGCTGGCAGCTGTTCGCAGAGCTGCCGAGCGCGGCATTCGCGCGTTGGTGTTGCCCGAGCTTAATCTGTGCGGCTATACCGCGGCCGATCTGTTCCATAACCGCACACTGCTGCATGCCTGCGAGGCGGCACTTGTGCACATCCTTGATGAAACCCGTGAGTTGCCGGTCGTCTTTACCATCGGTCTTCCCGTTGCAGTTGCCGAGAATATCTACAACTGCGCCGCCGTGTGCTGCGCGGGCGAGCTTTTGGGCCTCACGGCCAAGAAGTATCTGCCCAACTATGGCGAGTTCTATGAGCGCCGTTGGTTTGCTCCGGCGCCTGCGGATCCCGTGTGGGTTGAATTTGCCGGTCAGGGTCCGGTCCCGCTGGGTTCGGGGCTTGTCTACCGTTGCTGTGATGAAGGCGCCGAGGACCTGGTGCTGGGCGTTGAGGTCTGCGAGGACCTGTGGGTGCCGGCGCCTCCTTCGACCGAGATGGCGCTTGCCGGTGCGACGGTGATTCTCAACCCGTCGGCCTCGGACGAGATCATCGGCAAAGCGGATTACCGCCGCAGCCTTATCTCTAACCAAAGTGCACGCCTGTACTGCGCCTATGCCTACGCGGACGCGAGCGAGGGTGAGTCCACGACCGATATGGTCTTTGCGGGCGAGAACCTCGTCTACGAAAACGGCTCCAAGCTCGCCGCGACCAAACTGCTTACCTGCGATATGGCCATCGCCGATGTCGATCTTGACCGCCTGGTTGCCGAGCGCCGTCGCTCGACGACGTGGGCGCGCGCGGACGATGCGCCGGAGGCCACGACCGTTGAGTTTTCTTTTGAGGGCGTGCTGGCCAAAGAGCCTGTCCTGCGCGATGCCTGCGATATCGACCGCGTTTTCCCTCGCGCGCCTTTTGTGCCGGCCGACCACGGTGATCTGGCCGAGCGTTGCGAGACTATTCTCAATCTGCAGACTGCGGGCCTCAAGACCCGCCTTGCCCATACGGGTACCAAGGCTGCCGTCATCGGCCTTTCCGGCGGCCTCGATTCCACACTGGCGCTACTCGTGACCGTGCGTGCCTTCGATGCGCTGGGGCTGCCGCGCTCGGGCATCACTGCCGTGTCCATGCCCGGCTTTGGCACGACGCATCGCACCAAGTCCAACGCCGAGTCGCTCGCGCGCGACCTGAGCGTGAGCTTCCGCGAGGTTTCGATTCACGCGGCCGTGGAACAGCACTTCAAGGACATTGAGCACGATCCGACCGTGCAGGACGTGACCTACGAGAACAGCCAGGCCCGCGAGCGTACGCAGATTCTGATGGATCTGGCCAACCAGGCTGGCGGTTTTGTCATCGGCACGGGCGACCTGTCGGAGTTGGCACTCGGCTGGGCTACCTATAACGGCGACCACATGAGCATGTACGCCGTCAACGCGAGCGTGCCCAAGACACTCGTGCGTCACTTGGTGCGTTATGCGGCTGATGTCTTTGGCGGGCGTATTGCCGAGGTTTTGCTCGATATCCTCGACACGCCGGTGTCCCCCGAGCTTCTGCCGCCCACGGGCGACGGCGAGATTGCGCAGAAGACTGAGGATTTGGTGGGCCCGTACGAGTTGCACGACTACTTCCTCTACTACTTGCTGCGTTTTGGCTTTGAGCCGGGCAAGATCTACCGCATGGCGCTCAAGAGTTTCGAGGGTGTCTACGACGCCAAGATCGTCCACACGTGGCTGCGCACGTTCTATCGTCGCTTCTTTGCCCAGCAGTTTAAGCGCAGCTGCCTGCCCGATGGTCCCAAGGTGGGCTCGGTGACGCTCAGCCCGCGCGGCGATTGGCGTATGCCGAGTGACGCCAGCTCGCGTCTGTGGCTTGCGCAGATCGACGCGCTCAATCCAATTGACTAAGGTTGGCTAAATTGAACCAATACGGGGGTGGCAAGCGTTACACTTTTGCAATCTGATGGCCCGTATCGCGTGGCGCTCTTGTCGGAGCGCCGCGTTTTTTATATCGAAAGGTGGCACCATGCAGGCATCGCAGCGTCTCGACCGCTTTGGCGCGGAGGTCTTCGCCTCGCTCAACAACAAACTGCTCGCGCTGAAGGCTCAGGGCAAGACCATTTACAACATGAGCGTGGGCACGCCCGACTTTAAGCCGTACGACCACGTGGTCGAGGCGCTCACGCAGGCAGCCCAAGATCCCGAGATGTGGAAGTACGCCCTGCGCGACCTGCCCGAACTCAAGCAAGCCGTGTGCGATTACTATGAGCGCCGCTTTGGCGTTTCGGGCATTACGCCGTCTATGGTGCAGTCGTGCAACGGCACGCAGGAGGGCGTGGGCCATTTGGGCCTGGCCCTGCTCGATCCGGGTGACACCATCCTGGTGCCCGATCCATGCTACCCGGTCTTTGAGGCGGGTGCCAAGATCGCCGATGCCAAGCTCGAATACTATCCGCTGGTTGCCGAGCATAATTACCTGCCCTATGTGGCGGGTATCGATCCCGAGGTTGCTGATCGTGCCAAATATATGATCGTGTCGCTGCCCGCGAACCCGGTCGGCTCGGTGGGTACGCCCGAGGTCTACGAGGAGATAATCGCTTTTGCCCGCGAGCACGATCTGTTGATCGTTCATGACAACGCGTACTCCGACATCGTGTTTGACGGCGAGCCCGGCGGCAGCTTCCTGCAGTATCCCGGTGCGCTCGAGGTGGGCGTGGAGTTTTTCTCGCTTTCCAAGTCGTTTAACGTCACCGGTGCCCGCATCGGCTTTTTGGTCGGTCGCGAGGATGTGGTCTCGGCCTTTGCCAAGCTGCGCGGGCAGATCGACTTCGGCATGTTCTTCCCGATCCAGAAGGCCGCCATCGCGTGCCTTAATGGCCCGCGCGATGAGGTCGAGGCGCAGCGTCTGAAGTACCAGGAGCGCCGCGATGCCCTGTGCGACGGTCTTGAGGGCCTGGGCTGGGAGCGTCCCAACGCGCATGGCTCTATGTTTGTGTGGGCCAAGCTTCCCGGTGGTCGCACCGATTCCATGGCGTTTTGCGAGGAGCTCATGGAGAAGGCCGGCGTTGTGGTGACGCCGGGCGCGAGCTTTGGCCCTTCGGGCGAGGGGCACGTGCGCATGGCGCTGGTCCTACCGCCCGATCAGATTGCTTTGGCTGTCGAGGCCATTCGCGAGGCGGGCCTGTATTAGAAAGGTGTTTCGACTCGTCAATAGCTCGAAACCGATTTCGTGCAGTTATTTTACGAATCCTGCAAATAATTTCGGTAAACGGTCGATATTTGGCTGCGAATAGGAGCATAATCAAAGTCCCGATTGGATGTATTGGGATTACGGCAAGCCGCTCGGGTCGTTCCCGGGCGGCTTGTTTGTGGAGAGAGATGGGAGTTTCTAATGGTTAACGAGAAGAAGGTCGCTATTGTCGGCTGTGGTTTCGTCGGTTCGTCTTCGGCGTTCGCGCTGATGCAGAGTGGTCTGTTCTCCGAGATGGTCCTCATCGACGTGGACAAGAACCGTGCCGAGGGTGAGGCCCTGGATATCGCGCACGGCATGACGTTTGCCGAGCCGATGAAGATCTACGCCGGCGATTATTCCGATGTCGCCGACGCCGCCATGATCGTCGTCACCGCTGGCGCCGCCCAGAAGCCCGGCGAGACACGCCTGGACCTGGTCAACAAGAACGTCAACATCTTCAAGTCCATTATTCCCGAGATCAAGAAGTCCGGCTTCGACGGCATTCTGCTGATCGTCTCCAACCCAGTCGACGTCCTGACCTATGCCGCCATCAAGATGTCCGGTCTGCCCGAGGGCCACGTCATCGGTTCCGGCACCGTGCTCGATACCGGTCGCCTGCAGCAGATGCTCGGCGCCCACGTCGAGGTCGACCCGCGCGACGTTCAGGCCTACGTCATGGGTGAGCACGGCGACTCCGAGTTTGTCGCTTGGTCCAGCGCTCAGGTTGCCGGCGTTCCGCTGAACACCTTCTGCGAGCTTCACGGCCACCTGGAGCACGAAGCCGCCGAGAAGCGCATCGCCGAGGACGTCAA
Source organism: Collinsella sp. AF19-1LB (assembly GCF_003459655.1). NCBI lineage: Bacteria > Bacillati > Actinomycetota > Coriobacteriia > Coriobacteriales > Coriobacteriaceae > Collinsella > Collinsella sp. AF19-1LB. The sequence goes on along the minus strand of NZ_QRWO01000020.1, from coordinate 49,132 downwards.
GAACTCCGCCTACACCATCATCGAGAAGAAGCACGCCACCTACTACGGCGTCGCCATGGCCGTTAAGCGCATCTGCACCGCTGTCATGCGCGATGAGCAGACCGTTCTGCCCGTTTCCTCGCTCATGGTGGGCGAGTATGGCCTGTCCGATCTTGCCATCTCCATGCCGACCGTCGTTGGTCGCGACGGCGTTGTCTGCCGCGTTCCCGTGCCGCTGGACGATGACGAGCAACATGAGCTCACCGCCTCCGCCAAGGCCCTCAAGGACATCATCGACAGCGTCGACTTCTCCTGCTAAATCAAGCTCGTTAGAGCGAAAAGCTACAATGAAGGCGTCCGAGCCCACACGGCCCGGGCGCCTTTTTGGTGCAAAGTAACCTGACCCCAATGCACCATAGTTGATGGGAGGGCCATGTCGGATTCGCCTAATTTTTTGACCTATGCCCAGACGGCGTTTGATCCGTTTGAGGAGCGGCCGTTCTGCGCGGTGGATAGCCTGGTCTTTGCGTGGTTGTCCTATTTGCGTTTGCCGGGTGATATGGCGGAGCTGACGAACTGGCAGGGCCTAGACGTACGCGAGCTGCTGCGTGCCGAGTGCTACCGGGACATGATTGGCGACTTGTGGGACCCAGAGGGGAGCAGGGCCTTGCTGGAGGCCGTGGCAGCAAGCCCTCGCTACCGTGGCGTGAACGTTTGCGGCTATCGTGCCGTGAGCGATGTGGTGGCGACGGAGCAGTTTGCAGCCATGACGTTCCGGTTTCCGGCGGGGTTTAGCTATCTTTCCTTCCGAGGGACCGACAGCACGATTGTGGGCTGGAAAGAGGACTTTAACATGGCGTTCCGGTGTCCTGTGCCGGCCCAGGAATCCGCGGCGCGTTATGTGGACGAGGCGGCGGATGCGATTGACGGGCCGCTCTTGTGCGGAGGCCATTCCAAGGGCGGAAATCTGGCTGTGTATGGTGCAGCGATGTGCTCAAGCGGTGCTCGCAACCGGATTGAGCGGGTCTTCTCCCACGATGGCCCTGGCTTTGTCGAGGAGTTTCTGAACGGAGACGCCTTTGCGAGCCTTTCTGGTCGTATTGATAAAACCCTGCCCCAGTCTTCGATCTTCGGCATGATGTTCGAGACGCAAGAGGACTACGCTATCGTCGAAAGCACCGAGTTTAGCCTGCTGCAACACAATCCCTTTAGCTGGGTGGTCGACGGCTGCGATTTTGTGTATTGCGAACGCCTGTCTGCTGGCGCGCGATATGTTGATGGCTCTATTCGCGAGATGCTGCTTGCAGTGTCACCTGGCGAGCGCGAGCGTTTTGTAGATGCGTTGTTCTCCGTGTTTGAGGCTACGGGCGCCGAACGTTTTGCGGATATCGCCGGGAACATGCGCGAGAACCTGCCTGTGATGCTCCGGGCCGCCCAAGGCTTTGACAAGGATACGCGCCATTTTGTTTCGCAGACCATCGCGGCAATCCTTAGATGTGCATTGCTGCCCAAACGCCCTCAGATCGACATGTCCGCTGCCGGTAAGAGTCTGGCAGAACAACTCGAGGCCTGGCAGTCCGAGCTCCTGCGTTAACCATTGGTGCAGAGAAACCTGGCCCCAATGCAGCAATCTCCGATGCGCTTGGGGCGGGCTCGACCGCTATACTGGTTCGTGCCGAAATCGATCTAGAACGGAATGCCGTATATGAAAATCAATCACGCGATTCTGCATATCCTGGACTTTGACTCTGCCGTTAACGTTATGAGCCAGCGCGAGCTCGATATCGAAAGCCGTACCGTGCGCAACTTCGTGACCACGCATCTGCGCCGCGCACGAACCTCGGCCGACAATAAACGTGCCACGTTTGCCGAGAACTCTGCGTTTGGCGGCGAACTCAAGGGCTATTTCTTTGGCGAGCGCGAGTTCGTGGACCTGTCGCAGCAGATTGCGGAGTTCATCTCTTCCGAGCTCACCAAAGCCGAGAAAGCCGAGTCCACCGACGTGCTCGTGGCCGATTTTGACGACGATGAGGATGCCCGCTGGTTTGCCGTGATGCTGCTGGGCTCCAAGCAGGCTTTTATGCACGAAGTGGGCCGTGAGGAGGGGGAGGTACGCAACGACATCGCGCGCCACTACGCTATTCTGCCAAACCCCTCGCAAAAGGTGCCGAGCTATGCCATCGTGCGCGCGAGTACCATGGAGATCGGCTACGTGGACAAGAAGCGCAAGATTGCCGGCGAGGACCGTATGCTTATCCCCGATGGCCTGCTGCAGTGCGACACGGGTGTATCGGGCAAGGAGGTCATCGACACCGTGACGCGTGTGGTCGAGGAAGTCGCCGAGGAGCATGGTGCCAATACGGCCGTGGCACTCGCCAAGGTTAAGGCTGCCGTTGCCGAGAAGGTTGAGGATGACGAGGAGCTGCCGCCTTGGGATATCGTCGATGAGGTCTTTGAGGACGAACCGGTCATCAAGGAAAGCGTGCGCGCGGCACTGACCGAGGAGAAGGTTCCCGAGCGCGTTCCCGTGGAGCGCAAGCAGGTCGAGCGCGCTGCCGTGCGCAATCACAAGATCCGTACCGACACGGGTATCGAAATCAGCTTCCCGGCCGAGATGGGTTCGAATTCCGAGTACATCGAGTTCGTCAACGAGCCCAACGGCCTTATCTCCATCGAGCTCAAGAATATCGGTAGTATCGAGAATCGATAGGGCTTTTTTCTTTCGAATAAAAGTCTGGATTATATTTTGAAGTATACTTTGAAATATAATCCAGATTATTTTTTGGAGGTCAAAATGTCCCCACTTGTTCTGGAAAAACCGGTGTTTACAAAAGACCAGGTTGTTTCGGCTACCGAAGCAAGCAAGTCTTTATCTGCCATTCGTAAACGCGCAAAACGCGCGCCACAGTTCATTGCCGATCATAACGATATCGATACCGTGATCATCGACTATGCCGCCTATGAGGAAATGTACGGCGCGCTGCAGTATCTGCACGAACTTGAGATAAATCGCATCGCTGCGGATCGAGTCAAGCATGGTCCGCATGAATTTGTTCCGTTTGAGGACGCCCTAACTACCGAGGAGCTCGCGGAGTTTGAATCGATGGATCCGGACGCGATCCCCGATGAGGATCTTTTCGAATGAGTGGGCATTTTGTCGTCGGCTTTTTGAATCGAGACGTCGAGAAGGAATATCAAAAACTAGACGGATCTCAGCGAAGACTCGTCCGTATTGCAGTCGCGAAATTAAAGACGCGCGCTGATGAAATCGGAACGCCGCTTCACGGCGAGCTTGCCGGCTGCAAAAAGATCAAATGGCGGAATGCAGGACTCCGAATGGTTTTTCGAATCCGGGAGGACGGAACGGTTGAGATTGCCGAGATCGTGGCAATAGGGCGGCGCGACCGTTCCGAGGTCTATAAGACGGCCGCAGGGCGCCTGTCAAAGCGACCCGCCATGGTTGAATACGACGGAACCCTGAGATGATGAAGGCCGAAGCCCCGATGGTGCTTCGGCCTTTTTTTGTTTTCGGCTTGGTTGCTGACATTGCGCCGCAGGCTGAGCATACGTCAGCGAAAACGCCCCAGAGCGAGCAAGGTGACGTGAAAGAGGAAGGCATTGACCTTCTGGTCATGCCTGACGATTGAACATCAGATTGCCGCTCTGGGTCGTTTGCAGCGTCGACCTGTTACGCGGTTTGTCAAAACCGCGTAACTATTAAAGCTGGCGCAGGCCCTCTTCGAGGCCGGTCTTGCTGTCGGTCTTCTCGTCGCGCAGCTTGATGACGCGGGCGGGGACACCGGCCACGACGGCACCGGCGGGGACGTCCTCGACGCACACGGCGCCGGCGGCAACGACGGCGCCCTTGCCTACGTGCACACCCTCCAGGACCACGGCGTTGGCGCCGATCATGACATCGTCTTCGATGATGACGGGCGTGGCGCTGGCGGGCTCCACAACGCCTGCCAGCACGGTGCCGGCGCCGATGTGGCAGTTCTTGCCCACGGTGGCGCGGCCGCCCAGCACGGCGCCCATGTCGATCATGGAGCCTTCGCCAATGACGGAGCCGATGTTGATAATGGCACCCATCATGATGACGGCGCGGTCGCCGATCTCGACGCGGTCACGGATAATCGCGCCCGGCTCGATGCGGGCGTTGATGCCCTTGAGGTCGAGCATGGGCACGGCGGAGTTGCGGCAGTCGTTCTCCACATCGTAGTAATCGATGGAATCGGCATTGGCATCAAGGATAGCTTTGAGCTCGTCCCAGTCGCCAAAGACGGTCTTGCCGCGACGGCCGCCGTAGACATGTGCGTTGCCCCAGGCAACCTTCATGCCGGGTTTCTCACGCACGTACAGCTTGACAGGCGTCTTTTTGGGCGCGGTGGCGATGTAATTGATAATCTCCTGGGCATCCATCTCGGCTGCATTGCTCATTTGATGTCTCTCCTTTGGGTGGATTCGGTTGATACCTGGTTAGGCAAACATGACCTGGTCGAACGTATAGAAGCCAGGCTCGTGGGTGACGAGCTTCTGCGCGGCTGCCAGGGCGCCGTTGACAAAGATCTGACGGCTTGTGGCACGGTGCGTGAGCGTGACCTCCTCGTCCTGGCCAAAGAAACTTACTTCGTGCACGCCGGCGACGGTGCCGCCGCGCAGCGAGTGCATGCCGATCTCCTTGGGGTCGCGCGCTCCGCACATACCCTCGCGGCCATAGACGGGGTGGTAACCTGCCTCGGGCTCGGCTTCGACGACGGCGTCGAGCAACAACTTGGCAGTGCCGCTGGGGGCGTCGACCTTTTGGTTATGGTGTGTCTCGACGATTTCGCAGTCAAAGCCGGGCAGCTCGCGTGTGGCTTGCGCCACCAGATGGCGCAGGGCGGCGATGCCGATAGAGTAGTTGCCCGAGTGCATGACGCGGGCGTTCTGGCCCAGCTCGCGCAGGCGATCCATCTGCTCGGGCGTATAGCCCGTGGTGCCCGAGACCAACGCCGCGCCCGTGCGCTCGACATAGGCGACGACGGCATCGAAGGTCACGACGTTCGAGAAGTCGATGATGACGTCGGCTGCCGGGGCGTTCTCGAGCTCGGACAAGTCGAAGCCGATCTGGGCGACGATGTCGAAAACGGGCTGACCGGCGGCGTTGACAATGCCCCCGGCGGTAGTGCGGATGAGCGAGCCCATGCGGCCCGTTCCCATAATGACGGTCTTAATCAAGCAGACCAGCTCCCTTCAGAGCATCGGTAAGTGCGGAGCGCGTGTCGTCTGCCATGGGGCACAGCGGCATGCGATAGTTTGCCTCGATCATACCCATCTGGGCGAGTGCTTCCTTGACGGGGATGGGGTTGACCTCGCTAAAGAGGGCATTGATGAGCGGCTGGCCGGCAATCTGGATATTGCGGGCGCGCTCCACGTCACCGTCCAGATAGGCGCGGCACATGTCGTGCACGAGCTGCGGCTGAACATCGGCCCACACGCTGATGGTGCCCGAAGCGCCCAGGCTCATGAGCGGTACGGTAAGTGCGTCCTCGCCCGAGTACATACGGAAGTCGTCGGACAGCAGGTGGGCGATCTTGGCTGCGTAGGCGACGTTGCCCGAGGCTTCCTTAATACCCATGATGTTGGGGTGCGCGGCCAAGCGCTCTACGTTGCGCTCGCTGATGCCGCAGCCGCAGCGGCCGGGAATGTTGTACAGGATGCAGGGGATGTCCACGGCATCGGCGACGGTCTTAAAGTGCTGATAGATGCCCTCTTCATTGGCCTTGTTGTAGTAGGGGGTAATGAGCAGCAGACCGTCGGCGCCCAGGCCCTGGTAGGTGAGCGACTTGGTGAGCATGGTCTGCGTGGAGTTGGAGCCCGAGCCGGCGATGACGGGGATGCGTCCTGCAACTTGCTTGACCACTGCGGCGACAACGGAGTTGTCCTCGTCGTCGGTCATCGTGGCGCTCTCGCCGGTGGTGCCCAAGGTGAGGATGGCGTCAGTGCCGTTTTGCAGGTGGAAATCGATAAGGCGCTCGAGCGCGTCAAAGTCGACGCTGCCGTCCTTTTTAAACGGCGTAACAAGGGCGACGATTGAGCCCTCGAGATTGCGGATGTCCATGTTCTTCTCCTTCGCGTCCGCGATCTGGATGCGTTTGTTCCATTGAGCGGCGACTGTCAGGCGCTCGTCTTGGGCGCGACGGCGGGCACTTTCGGCGCGCGACTTGGCCAGCAGCTCTCGGCCGCTCGGCAGCACGTCGAGCGTGGCAAAATAATCGCCCGGGCGCTCGGCGCGGCGGATGAGGTCGGCTGAGCCATCGGGACGCAGCAGGACCTCGGCGGAGCGCAGGCGGCCGTTGTAGTTGTAGCCCATAGAGTAGCCATGCGCACCGGTGTCGTGAATCACGAGCAGGTCGCCCATTTCGATATGCGGCAGCTCGCGGTCGATGGCGAACTTGTCATTGTTCTCGCACAGATTGCCCGTGATGTCGTAGGTGTCTGTGACGGGCGCTGTGGTCTTGTCGTCGCCACCCGGCTGACCCATTACCGTAATGTGGTGGTAGGCGCCGTACATGGCAGGACGGATCAGATCGACGGCGCTTGCGTCGACACCGATATAGTCCTTGTAGATCTGCTTTTCGTGGATAGCCTTGGTGACCAGGCAGCCGTAGGGCCCCATCATAAAGCGGCCCATCTCGGTGCAGATGGCCACATCGCCCATACCGGCGGGAACCAGGATTTCGTCGTAGGCCGCGTGCACCCCCTCGCCGATGGCGTGAATGTCGTTGGCCTGCTGCTCGGGCAGATAGGGGATGCCGACGCCGCCGGACAGATTGATGAAGGCGACATGTGCACCGGTCTTGCGCTCCAGGCGCACGGCAAGCTCAAAGAGGATGCGCGCGAGCTTGGGGTAGTAGTCGTTGGTGACGGTGTTGCTGGCAAGGAAGGCATGGATGCCAAAATTCTCGGCGCCCTTGGCCTTGAGCATGCGGAAAGCCTCAAAGAGCTGCTCGGTGGTCATGCCGTATTTGGAGTCGCCGGGGTTATCCATGATGCCGTTGGAGAGCTGGAACAGGCCGCCCGGATTAAAGCGGCAGCTGACCGTCTTGGGGATGGGGCCCGCGACGCGCTCAAAGAACTCGATGTGGCTGATGTCGTCAAAGTTGACGATGGCGCCCAATTTGTCGGCGAGCTCAAAGTCCGCTGCCGGCGTGTCGTTGGACGAGAACATGATGTCGTGTCCCGTGATGCCCAGCGAGCGGGCGATCATGAGCTCGGTATAGCTCGAGCAATCGCAGCCGCAACCGTATTCGTTGAGAATGGAGATGAGCGCCGGGTTGGGATTTGCCTTGACGGCAAAGTATTCCTTAAAGCCTGGGTTCCATGCAAAGGCATCGCGCACCTCTTGCATGTTGCGGCGGATGCCCGCCTCGTCATATAGATGAAACGGCGTGGGGAACTGCTCGACGATATGCTCGAGCGTCTCCTTGTCCACAAACGGCTGCTTGGCCGCATATGCCTCGTTGGGGGTCAATGCCATGTCCCGTAAACCTCGCTATCCAGACGGCGCCATCTGCGCATCGAATCCGCATAGCGTGGACCCAATGTCCGGATAGCGCTCCCGCATTGCTGCAGACAGTCCTGCGGGTGTTTCCCGCAGGCCCACCAGGTTGTTCGTGCCCGAAAAGCCCAGTTCGGCGGGTTTCGCCTCCCCACGGGGTCAAAGCCTGCCGGCTCGCCCGCGGTTCTTCGTGCCCGCGCCTCTATCAAGTGGTAACGACCCTACCACGTTGCACTTTACCAAACAAGAGTATTCGTATATAACGTTTAAAAAATGCAGGGATATGCTGGAAACATGTGCGCCACAATCCTGTATCACAATAAGTTGCAACAGATGTGCCTCACGAAGGGATCCTCTATGACCGAGCTCCAAGAACTCCGTCGCTATCGCCGCGATCTCCATCGCATTCCGGAGCTCGATTTCGATCTTCCGCAAACCATTGCCTATATCGAGGGCGTGTTGGCACCGCTCGCTTGCGAGGTGACCCATCCGTGCCCCAGCTGCGTCTGCGCTTTCTTCGACGCCGGCGTTGGTGCCGCGCATGCCACGGCGATTCGCGCCGATATGGATGCGCTGCCCATTGCCGAGGCAACAGGGGCAGCGTTCGCCTCGACACATCCCGGCAAGATGCACGCTTGCGGACATGACGGACACATGGCCATGGCACTTGCCGCCGCGACGTATGTCGACCGTACGATTCGCGAGCAGCCGGGCGCCATTAGGCGCAACGTACTCTTTGTGTTCCAGCCGGCCGAGGAAACGACAGGTGGTGCCAAGACGGTATGCGAGAGTGGTGTGTTCGAGCGCTATGGGGCCGACCGCATTTTTGGCTTCCATGTGTGGCCCGATCTGCCTGCCGGCACGTTGGCGAGTTGTTCCGGTCCGCTGCTGGCGCGTTCGAGCGAGACGCATATCCATATTCACGGTACGAGCATCCACATCGCTAAGACCTATGGTGTGCCGGTTGGGGAGTCGCACGATGCCGCGTTGGCGGCAGCGAAGTTTTTGGTTGCCGAGCGCGAGCTGATGGACGAGCTGGGCACCGACGAGCCCTGTATCGGTAAGTTTGGTCTGCTGCAGGCCGGTACCGTCTGCAACGCGGTGGCGGGGGAGGCCCATGTTGCCGGCAGCCTGCGTGTGTTTACGGACGACATGTTCGACCGTGCGCGTGAGGGTGTGCGCCGCGTGCTTGATGAGGCATGCGCCGCAACGGGCTGCGCATATGACCTCGATTTTGCCGAGGGCTATCCGCCGGTCGACAACGACCCCGAGCTGTTTGCCAACATCATGCCTGCCTTGCCCGAGCTGCAACTTGTGGACGAGCCGCTGCTGATCGCCGAGGATTTCGCGTTCTATCAGCGCCATCTGCCGGGCGTGTTTTTCCTGCTGGGTACGGGTATGCCAGAGGACCAAGACAACCCGAGTGATTCGGATGGCTGCCCCGCTTATGCCACAAGCGCTCTGCATACCGATAGCATGCTCTTCGACGAGGAGATTCTTCTCAAAGGCTTCGATGTCTACAAACGATTACTTTCGCTTGACTAAGGCGTGAAGGACTATTTGTTCTAGAAAACACGAACAAACGTACGATATAATAGAGATGTAAGTCTATAGAAACGTTTGACGTTACTAACGTAAGGCGATACTATGATTGCATCGTATATAGATGAGGATACCGAACGCTTTGCCATGGGTGTGCGGGTCAGGAGGTTCGTGCCCTTTGAGCGCGTTGCGCTGAGGAAGATTCGCCAACTGCAGGTTTGTGCTTCGCTTGATGATCTTCGCGTTCCGCCGGGCAACCGCCTGGAAGCTTTGAAGGGCGATCGTGCCGGTCAATATAGCATCCGTGTTAACGAGCGCTATCGGGTCTGTTTTGAGTGGAGACAGGAGATGGCTTGGAATGTCGAAATCGTCGATTATCACAAGTGATGAGACCTCGGCCGATTTGCTGTCGCCGGTGACCCCTGGTGAGCTTCTCAAAGAGGAGTTTCTTGTTCCCATGGGCATTTCTCAATATCGCCTTGCGAAAGAGACCGGGATTCCGGCTCAGCGTATCGGGCAGATTGTCTTGGGAAAACGTCGCGTGACGGCCGACACCGACCTCCGTCTTTGCCGTTATTTTGGCCTGACGGATGGTTATTGGCTGCGCGCTCAGGTGGCGTTTGACCTTGAGGTCGAGAAAAGGCGGATCGAACCGGAACTCGATAAGATCGTTCCTGTTCAGCAGGCCATCGCACTGTAGTGCTCAGAGATGATGGGGTGGCGCGGCGATGAAGCGACGCCGACAGTCTGCTGTATATAGTCCGGGCGGTTGCGGGTGCGGCTTGCTGCTGCTCCCGGTCATCGCTGTGAGCATTGGCGTAATGTTTGCGCTTGCCGGGTTGGCAGCAGCGGCACTCGTGTTGCTGATTGTGGCCATTGGCGTGACGATTTGGCTTTGCCGCAATCGCGAGCAACGCCGTGCCGACGGTAAAACCACTGTCGGCTGGGTCGTCTTCCTGATTATTGCGTACCCGCTGAGTGCCAGCTACCTGGTGTTCTTTGTCCTGTTGATGATCAGCGCCTTTACTGGGGAATCCGTAACGGTGGGTTGACGCGCTGCCAGCAGACGGTTGCGCAAAGTGCGTTTGCTCGGCGTTTGGATAACTGCATTGGCCGTTTACTGCAGCCTTAGCTCTCAGCTAATGAATTCAAGTTCAATCCTTTCTACGATGTGCTGTGTGCCGGCGCGGTAGCCGGATCGTAGGAAGGATGAATAATGGCAAAAGAGGGAAAGAAGCCGATCGGCAAGATTGTCCTAGGCGTCATCGTGGTGCTGGTTATCGTCGGTGCCGTGGGCTCTATGGGTGGCAATTCAACCGATTCGTCTGCGAGCGATTCGGCAAAACCTGCCGAGGCGACACAGCAGGCTGAGGAGCAAAAAGAACCGCAAGAACCGTATACCATTGCTGATGAGGCTGAAGACACCTCCAATCAGTTTGCCTATAAGATCACGGGCACGCTGACCAATAACACGGACAAGGAAAAGAGCTACATTCAGATTGAGTATGTTCTGTATGATGCCGATGGCAACCAGGTTGGAACGGCTCTTGCAAACACCAATCATCTGAAGGCGGGCGGCTCCTGGAAGTTCGAGGCGCTGGGTACAGTGTCTCCCGACCAGGTTGCTAGCTGGGAGCGTTCGGACGTAAGTGGTTTCTAGCATGTTGCATGCACTGGGGGAGGTGAAGCCGTATGCCCGATAAAAAGCTGACCGAGGAGTTGCTCAATGAGCTTCTCGATGCGCCGAACATCGATGGCTATATCAGGGAGCACGACTTTGCCGCCCCGTCGCTTTCGGACTACCTGAAGCAGCTACTGCAGGAAAAGGGCTTGGAGCGTTCGCGCGTGGTTCGCATGGCCGATCTCAATGAGACCTTTGGCTATCAGATCTTTACCGGCGCGCGTCATCCGAGTCGCAATAAGGTGCTGCAGATTGCCTTTGCGATGGCGCTGACGCTCAAAGAGACCAACCGTGCGCTGACGGCTGCCGGGGTAAGCGTCCTTAACTGCAAGGACCACCGCGATGCGATTATCATCTTTTGCATCGATCGCGGGTGCAGCCTCCAAAAGGTCAACGAGGAGCTGTATCGCTTTGGCGAGGAGACGGTGAGTTAGCGGCTGATATCTGAGCCGGTGGAGCTGTCGAACAACGATGCAAACGAACGGGGCGCGGATGCCATGGGGTGTCTGCGCCCTGCGCTATGATGGAGGCTATGGATACTCAGACCCCAACATATTCCAATGACGAGCTGACCGCAGCGCTTGCCGAGCACCTGGCGTCGCTCGATCGCGACGACAGCTATCGCGTGGAGCGTGTACTTAAGCGCTCGTCCGTTGAAACAACCGAGCTCGTGTACTTTGAAGGAACCGGCGGTGGTTCGCTCGGCCCCTTTGTCCGTAAGCGCATCGATGCTTCGGCTCAAATCGGTGGGGCATACGGGCGTCTGTTTGCCGCTCAGCGGGCAGGTAGGCGTTTTGAGCACCTGCCCAGAATCGTCGATTGTCGTCGTGCGGGCGACGAGCTCAACGTGGTTATGGAATACATCGAAGGGGAGACACTCGGGGCGCTGGTGGACCGTCTGGGAGCCACCCCCGATTATGCGCACGAATTGTATCCTGCCCTATGCGATGCCGTGGGCGAGCTCCACGCCGGTTTTGCGATGGCGGGGGAGACGTCGGCGCCGGTGATCCATCGCGACCTCAAGCCGTCGAATATCATCATGACAGGTGCCAACTATACGCCTGATGACGGTCTGACGTTTTCGTCGCTGGTGATTATCGACTTGGGGATCGCGCGCGTATGGCGCGATGGCGCCGATGCCGACACCATCAAGTTTGGGACACGGCCCTATGCGCCGCCCGAGCAGTATGGGTTTGGGCAGACGAGCGTGCGAAGCGACGTCTACGCACTTGGCGCCCTGTTGTTCTTCTGCTTGACGGGAGTCGACCCTAAACCAGGGCTCGACATGCGCGAGCAATGCGAGGCGCGTGGCATTCCCACCCCACTTGCCGATGTCATCTGCATGTCGATGGCGCTCGACCCGGCCAAGCGTTTTGCGAGCGCGGAAGCGTTGGGACGGGCGACGCGCGCGGCATACGATCTGAGTCGCCCCGTGCGGCCTCCTGCGCCTGCGCCTGTCCGTACTCCGGCCTCGGAGACGGTGTTGACGCCCCAAGGGCTCCAGAACCCCACAGGGCTTCCTAGGCCTGCCGCCTCCGCTGCATGCGGTTTGCTCTCTCGCGTTCCGGAGTCTCTGGGCGTATTTGGAATACGCTCGTCTGCTTCTCGCTGCTTGTGTTCTTTGCCGGAAGTCACTTTGCCGTCTTTCACCCCACGGGAGCAAACCAAAGCTACCCGACGTGGCTTCTCATAATCGAGTATTTTTTCTTTGTCGATGGCCTTATGGTGCTTATGCATTTTGCGCTGCTCGATAAGCGCCGTCTTCGTCGGCGATTCGCACTGCTCGACAGCTATCGCGGCAAGAAACTCGCGAAACTCTGGCTCAAGGCATTGGGTGTGCTGCTCCTATGCATGATCGTCATAGTCGCGGTTGCCAATGCGACCGGCGTTGTCGATACCTCCGCTACCTAAAAGAAAAGGGCCCCATTGGGGCCCTTTGCAGTTGCACTTAGATGCGGTTCATCTGAGCGGCGACTTTGTTGTACCAGTCCTGCCACGTGGGCGGGCAGTACTTTTTGGCCGCAGCCGGGGTAAGGGTGGAGCCGTAGTTGGCGCCCAGATAGGCAACGTGAGCGGAGATGCCCTCGCTCCAGCTGCCAAAGCTGCGCCAACCGCCGCCACGTGCACTCCAGCCCCAGGCGTTATAAGAATTGGCGCAATAAGCACCCTTGGTGCTCTCGATGCAGGCGATGGCGGGGGACCAACGGGGGTCGACACCGGTATTCCAAGCGGCGACGGCAAAGTTATAGCCCTGGCCTGCCATAGGGGAGCCGGCGAGATAATTGTCGATGCGGCTCGTCCACTCATTAATGAACGAATCGTAATCGGAGCTACCGGTATTGGAGTTGTTCACCGTGGTGTCGATGGTGGTGTTGGTGTTGGTGGCCTGGCTGCTGGAATTGCTGCCGCTTACGCCCTCGCCCGAGAGCTTCTCGGCGGCAGCGGCCTTATCGGCCTCAAGCTTGGCAAGCTCGGCGGCATTTTCCTGCTCGGCTTTTGCCTGTGCCTCGCTGCGGAGCTGCTGGGCCTGTGCCAGCGCATCCTCGGCGTTTTTCTGCTCCGCCTCAAGCTGAGACTTGGCCTGCTGGAGCTCGGCCTTGTTCTGCTCGAGTTCGGTTTGCATGCTATTGAGCTCTTCGATCTCGTCGACGCTCGAGCTCGTGATCTGGTTGGTGTATTTGCAGGTCGTGATGAACTCACCCAGGCTCTGCGCGTTGACCAGGAAGCTCACGATGGGATTGGTGCCCTTCTGATACTTGTACAGATCGCGCATGGCAGAGCTTGCCTTGGCCTGCTGCTCGGGAAGCTTAGCCTCGATTTCCTCGATGCTTGCCTCATTGGAGTCAATCTGCTTTTGCAGGTCATCGAGTTTGGTGCGGGCGTCGTTGTAGGCGCTCGTGGCGGCTTCGATCTTCTGCTGGGCTGCGGAAAGCTGGTCCTGCGTTGCCTGCGAGGCGGCATACGCCGCAACGGGGGAGAGCATCGGCGAGGCCGTCAGCGCAACGGCGAGCGCGGCGCTCGTGATGATACGAGCCGGCTTCGACGCAATGAGCGCTGCGGTGCGATGATTCGAATGCTGCATCCAGTCCCTCTGCAATCAATCGTAGGTTATGGTTCGAACGGTATTCTACTACTGCTTTCGACCTCAACTTGAACCTTAAAGGTTCCAAAGGGTCAAGTTGAACTTGAGGCTTTGGCTTTGACCTGCAGTTATGATGAATTGTTGAGAAACCATAGAGTTCAACTTTAACGTTACGGGGGCCTGTTTAAGAGGAACTTTGGGCTGTAAAAGCTATCTCAACGTGGGGTTTTACAACTACAGCGTGCCCTCCTGGCGAGCCTGCTCAATCTCTTCGAGCGCCTCGGCGGGGGTGAACGAGCAAGTGCCGTCGCCGAGCTTGACCACCTGGATTTCGTCGCCGGTATGGACCTCTCCGCCCTTTAGTACCACGCCGAAAACGCCCTCGTGGGGAAAGATGCAGTCGCCGGCGAGATAGTAGATGGCACAGCGGGTATGGCAGACTTTGCCGATCTGACTGATTTCGACGAGTACTTCGCTGCCGAGCTTGAGCTGCGTGCCCAAGGGGAGTGAGAGCAGGTTGATACCCTGGGTGGTGAAGTTCTCGCCAAAGTCGCCCTCGTGCACATCGAGCCCGCGCGCCTGCGCCGTCTGGATGGACTCCGCGGCTAAAAAAGAGACCTGGCGGTGCCAATGTCCGGCGTGCGCATCGGTAGCGAGGCCAAATTGCTCGATGACGGTGTCGCGTCCATCGGCGACGGGCGACTTGCGAGTGCCTTTGTGCTCCGACGTGTTGATTGAGACGATACGGGCAGGCCCGTTGTAAGCATCGTTTGCGGTGCGTAGGGGAGCTGCCGTCTGGGCACGATCCGCAAGTTCGCGCTTGGCGGCGTCAATGATGGGGTTGTTGATCGGATGAGCCTGGGGCACGGTGCACCTTTCGACGGGGCGGGCAACATGTTGAATCCTACAACAATGGTAGGTTCATTGCCCATTGTCATACAACGGTGAGCGCCGTCTTTGTGCTGGCCTTCGTGCTGGACGATTACGTCGATTGCCATAGATACGGTGGAGCTTTGGGCGTCGGCGGCTTGGCACGCTAGAATAAATCAGATGCGCAAAGACCGCCCGTTGTGTGGGCAGTTCATGATAGGAAGTTTCCATGGCATTGCAATTTACAGAGCGCGAGTTCATTCCCGTGCTGCTCGGTGGCGACATCAACGCCTATTCGGTGGCGCGCGCCTTCTACGAGGAGTACCAGGTCAAGAGTCTGGTCTTTGGCAAGTACCAGACGGGTCCCGCGTACCGCAGCCAGATTATCGACTACACGCCCAACGTGGATATCGATACCATGCCCGTGATGCTCAAAACCGTCAACGGCATTGCCCAAGCGCATGCCGATAAGACGATTGTCCTTGTGGGCTGTGGCGATAACTATGTTGCCCTCGTGGCTCAGGCCAAGGATGCCCATGAGTTGGCGGATAACATCGTCGCGCCTTACGCTCCCTACAGCATGCTCGAGCAGTGCCAGAAGAAGGAGATCTTCTACGAGCTGTGCGAGAAGCATGGCGTGCCTTATCCGCATACCTTTACCTTCACCATGGCGATGCTGAACGACCAAGGCGAGGCACCTGCCGAGGTGCTCGACCAGATCGATTTTCCTTACCCGATGATTCTGAAGCCTTCTGACGGCATCATGTGGTGGCAGCACGAGTTCGAGGGCCAGAAGAAGGCCTATGAGATTGCCGACCGCGCCGAGCTGGAACAGGTCATTCGCGATTCGTATGCCAGCGGCTACACTGACGACCTGATCTTGCAGGACCGCGTGCCCGGTAACGACGAGTACATGCGCGTGCTCACCAGCTATTCCGACCGCAACGGCAAGGTGCGCATGATGTGCCTGGGCCATGTGCTGCTCGAGGAGCATCAGCCCCACGGTGTCGGCAACCATGCCTGTATCATTACCGAGCCCAACGACGAGCTCATGGACGGCGTGCGCAAGTTGCTCGAGGACCTTCACTTTGTGGGCTATTCCAACTTTGACGTTAAGTACGACGAGCGCGACGGCTCGTTTAAGTTCTTCGATTTCAACACGCGCCAGGGCCGCAGCAACTACTACGTCACTAACAGTGGCTTTAACGTTGCCAAGTATGTGGTGGACGAGTATGTGTTCAACCGTCCATTTGAGCCGGAGTTTGTGACGGCTCAGGACGAGGCCCTGTGGATGGTCGTCCCCATGGGCGTCGTCGACAAGTACGTCAAGGATCCCGAGCTGCGCGCTAAGGTGCATCGTCTGGACAAGGAGGGCAAGGGCGCCGACCCTTCGTTTATGAAGGGCGACTTTGTCTTTAACCGCTGGCTGCGCATGTGGCACACCAAGCTGCGCCACTTCAAGCTGTTCAAGACGTATTACAAGTAGATGAGCGCGGCGCCCGTCCGGTTTGCATCGGGCGGGCGCGGGTATGATACGCGCAATTGCGCAAGCGTCACCAAGGAGGCGGCGATGGAAAAGCTGGGAGTTATCGGCGGCATGGGCGCCGAGGCCACGTCGTATTACTACGACCAGGTGGTGCGCCACACGGCTGCTGCCTGCGATCAGGAACATATCGACATGGTGGTGCTCTCCAAGTCGACCATGCCCGACCGCACGTTGGCCATTAAGACCGGCGAGCATGCCAAGCTGCTGGCGACCATGAAAGAGTGTGCCCAGGCACTCGAGTCGCTGGGCTGCGCGCACATTGCCATTCCCTGCAACACGTCACACTACTTCTACGATCAGATCCAGTCGTTTACGAAGGTGCCGATTATCCACATGCCGCGTGAGTCGGTGCGCTATGCTCTGGCCGGTGCGGTGATGGGGGAGTGCGAGTTCGACCCCAACCTGAGTATGCCGGCCGAGCCGGTGCACAAGATTGGCATCATGGGCACCGACGGAACCGTGGGCGCGGGCGTCTACGGCCGCGAATGTAAGGCTGCGGGTGTTGAGGTCGTCTATCCCAGCGAGAAACGTCAGAACGATGTGATGTCGCTTATCTACGATGATGTGAAGGCCGGACGTGAGCCCGATATGGATAAGTTCGACCGCGTGATGTGGGAGTTCGCCCGTAGCGGCTGCGACCGCGTCATTCTGGCCTGCACCGAGCTCTCGGTGCTGCAAAAGTACCGAGAGATGCCCGAGATCACCCTCGACGCCATGGATGTCCTGGTGCGCGAATCCATCATCCGCAGCGGCGCCCCCTACCGCCTCTAGCTTCCGACCCGCCAAAAAGGGACAGGTTAATTTTGGTAGGTTTTATCTGGTGAAACAGTAAAGGCCTCGGCTCGTTTGGTGCGAGCCGAGGCCTTTTGCGTTGGGCGGTTGCTGTCGGTGGTGAACTAGAACAGGAAGCCGATGGCGATGAGGGCGATGCTGACGATGAGCACGGCGATGTCCAGGCCCTTGATGGGGTAGCGCTTGTACGAGCTGGCGCGCGTACGCAGATAGAAGCCGCGCTGTTCTGCCGCCAAGGCTGTGGCATCGGTCTTGCCCACGCTTGAGATGAGCAGCGGCACGCACAGTGGCAACATGAGCTTAAGCTTCTTGATGGGGTTCTTGGTGTCGTACTCGACGCCGCGTGCGGTCTGCGCCTCCATGATGGCATTCATCTCCTGACCAAACACCGGCACAAAGCGCAGCGCCGTGGTAAAGGTGAAGGCATAGCGATACGGCACGTGCAGCACCTCGACGCAGGCGTTGGCAAGGTCGTTGAGCTTGGTCACCATGAGCATGAGGATGAGTGGTAACGCCACACCCAGCAGGCGCAGGCAGGCCTTCGATCCTGTGATGAGGCCCGTGTCGGTGATAAAACCCCACACCACGTTGCCATCGCGCATAAAGGCCAGCTGGAGCACCAGCATGATAAGCGCGAGCGGAATCAGCAACTTGAGCAGCGAGAACAGACGGTCGACGACGCCGGCATAGGCACCCAGTGCAAGGGTGAGTGCCAAAAAGCCCAGCAGCGCTACGTAGGTGTCGGACAAGAAGATGCCGACGATGATGGCAGCGGCGAGGCCCAGTTTGACGACGGGGTTCAGGCGATGCAGCAGCGTATCGCCCGGCATGTAGTCGATGACGTTAACCACGGTGGACCATCTCCTTGGTAATTCGAACGACATCGGTGACCTCGCTCACCTGCGCAAAAGCGGGCGAGACGGAAGATGCCAGACGGCGCGAGAGTTCAATAACCTGGGGAGGCTCCACGTAGGCATGCTGCATGAGTTCGATGTTCGAGAATAGCTCGTGCGTGCGGCCGCGGTCGAGGATGCGACCGTCGGCCATCACCACAATGCGCTCGGCAAAATCCGAGACGACTTCCATATCGTGGCAGACCATGATAACGGCGCAACCGCGCTCGGCCATGGTGCGCACCGTTTCCATGACGGTCATGCACTCGCGGTAATCAAGGCCGCTCGTGGGCTCATCGAGTACGACGATCTTGGGCTCAACCACTACGACGGAGGCAAGCGCCACCATTTGTCGCTGGCCACGCGAAAGCGAGAACGGCGCCTCATCGGCAGGCAGGCCAAAGCGGTCGATGACGAGTTGGGCACGACGCAGAGCCTCGGCACGGTCCATGCCGCCAAGCTCCAGGCCAAAGGCGACCTCGTCGAGCACGGTGTCCTTGCAGATCTGGCGGTCGGGGTTTTGGAAGAGGGTCGCGACCTCGCGAGCGATGCGGCTCGTGGGAACGGCTGCGGTATCCAGTCCCGTGACGCGCACGCTGCCCGAGGCGGGCTTAAGCAGGCCTATGAGCAGTTTGGTGAGCGTGGTCTTGCCGGCGCCGTTTTGGCCGACGATGCCCACGAGCTCGCCAGGATAGAGCGTCAGGCTAAGGTCGCGTACGGCGGCTCCACCATTGGGATAGGCAAACTCAACATGGTCGAAGGTGAGTACGGGTTCGGCGTCCTTGGCATGAGGACGCAACGACGGTGCATGCGGGGAACCGGCGGGCGCCTGGGCTTCGATAGCCGCGTGTGCGGGGTCGACGATGCCCGAAATCAGGCGCTCGGCCTCATCGACATCCAAGCAGGGGGTGCCGCTTACCAGGCCATCGGCCTCGAGGCTATTGAAGATACGCGTGACGCGAGGGCAGTCGACGCCGATGGCACGGAGCTCGTCGGTATGCGCGAAGACCTCGTGTGGCTCGCCCTGCAGCGCGATTTCGCCATGGTTGAGCACGAGCACGCGGTTGCAGTACTCCGAGAGCAGGGCGACCTTTTGCTCAACGACGACGATGGTGATTCCAAGTGCGCGGTTTGCCTCACGCAGCGTCTCGAAGACCAACGTGGAGCTAGCGGGGTCGAGTGCCGCGGTGGGCTCGTCGAGAACCAAGACGCGCGGACGCATGGCGAGGATGGCGGCGATGGCTACCTTTTGCTTCTGTCCGCCCGAGAGGGTGGCGATCTCGCGGTCGCGCAGGTCGCTGATGCCGACGGTCTCGAGCGTTTCGCTCACGCGCCGCTCGATCTGGTCGTGGGGAACGCCAAAGTTCTCGAGGCCAAAGAGCATCTCGTCCTCGACGACCGAGGCGACCATCTGCGTGTCGATATCCTGCAGCACACTGCCGACGATTTGCGACACGTCGGTCAGCGAGACCTCGCAGGTGTCGTGGCCGTCAACCATGACGGACCCAAAGAACGTGCCGGTGTAGTGGTGGGGCACGGCACCCGACAGGCAGGCGGCAAGCGTGGACTTGCCGGCGCCCGAGGGCCCGATGATGCCGATGAAATCTCCCTTGTTCACGCTGAGCGAGATGTGGCTGAGCGCCTGCTCGGTCTGCGTGCCATAGGAGAACGAGACATCGTCGACGTTGATGATCGTTTCCATGGATACCTTTCATAGTCATTGGGGACGTTCTTAAATGACCAGTCGTTTAAGAACGTCCCCAAGAGCTCGTTGTTTGGGACAGTCTTTACCGATGGGGCACTGTGGGTTAGTTGAGCCTAAGGGCCTTCTGGATGGGCAAGTAGAGGGCGCCGACCAGAATGGCGTTAAAGACGGCGGTCATGGCGACGACGGGCAACATGGCGGCGGCGAGCTCGCCGACCACGCCGAGCATGGCCATCTTGATGACCATGAAGATGACGCCGGAGACAAAGGTGGTCAGGAAGGTTGCGACAATGGCGATCGCGGGCTTGACCTGACCGTTCTTGCCGGCGGCGTTGACGATGCCGGCCATGAGCATGGCGGCGATGCCCTCAGCGGCAAAATCGACGAACGGCGAAGCGGTGGTGATCTGGATTACGGCAGCCGAGATGAGGCCAATGACGAGCGCCTGGCCGATGTTGGGGCGAACGACCAGGATGGTGAGGCAGAAGGCCGAGATGATGAACTCGGGGCTGATCATGCCGCCCGAGATGCCCGAGATGGCCTTGCCGACGGTGAAGTTGAGGATGAAGCCGGCAGCGAGCAGGATGGCGAGCAGGACGAGAGCACGGACGTCGAGTTTGCCGCGGTCGGCGGTCTGGACGGTGCGGGGCTGGGCGGCGGTGGTGTTCTGAGACATGGTGAAAATCCTTTCGGAATGGGGGTGCAAGAGAAAAGCGGAGGCGCGTGATGCGAATGCGATCGGGCTCGAGATAGAAAAAGGCCCCCGGTCGAAACCGGAGGCCTTCCAATCACCTAGAGCGCAAAAACAGGCGTGAGGGACTCACTGTCGACCGATCGTATTCGCATCACGCCACCACCAGTTGTTGAGAGACTTCATCGTGTTCTTCATGTTGGTGGCTCCTTTCGTGATACCGTGGCACGGTCGCACCTAGTTGCTGTTGCGCTGCACTATAGCACAGCGAAGTGCGTGCGGGGAAATCTTTTTTGAAAAGATTTCAGGCGGGTTTCCCGCCGGTCAAAAGAGCGGGCTGGGCGGGCGAGGCTGCCATTGCTGCCTTGCCCGCCCAGCTAAGACGTTACTCCTTATTGCGACGGTAGAGGAAGTAACCGCCCGCGGAGATGACGGCAACGCCAGCGATGGCGAATGCGGCCACCATGCGGCCATCAAAACGATCGCCAGTGGTGGGCAGGCCGCCCTTGGTGTTCGTCTTGTTAGTGGTTACCGTGGTCGTGGTGTCGGACTTGCTAGGCTTCTCAGGCTTGGCGGCTGGCTGCTCGGGCTTAGCGGGCTGCTCGGGCTTAGCGGGCTGCTCGGGGGTACCGGGCTGCTCAGGAGTACCAGGCTGCTCGGGAGTGCCGGGCTGATCCGGGGTGACCGGATCGGTGGCAAGAGCATCCTTGGCGTAGGTGATGGACACCTTGAGGCCGTTGGTCTCGGTGTTCAGGTCGCTTGGGGTGAAGGGCTGGTCGAAGTTTTCGGCCTTCTGATAGGCGCGCATCTCCTGGAGCAGTGCCTTGCACTTCTTGTAGGTGTTCTCGGTAGCAGCCTTGCCGGCCTTGTTGGCCAGGGCAGTGCGGCCCTCGGTGGTCGTCTCGGCCAGCATGGCGGTGTCGACTTCCTTGTTCTGCTCGATGAGCTCGTTCTGGAGCGCATCGAGGTAGGTGCGGACGCTGGTGGCGAATTGTGCGCGGTTCGCGAAGCAAAGCGAGTTGATGTCCATCAGGACGTAGTTAATGGAGTTCTCGGGCTCCTCGTTGTTCACGATGTCCGTCTCGCTGCAGTGACCATAATCAACGGTCTGGTCGCTGAAGTAGGGGCTGACTTCGGTCATCAGAGCGGAGTATAGCGGGATAGCGACGGAGAACTCGGCGCAGGAGAGCATCTCCCACTGGATGGTTGCAACCTCGGGGTCATAGCCCTTTCGAATCTGGAAGAGGTTGGCCTCGGCGTTGCGGTCGGAACCGATGCTGCTGACACCGTCAGTATTGGCATTAAGGCCGGGGACTTTTTCACCGCGGTTGCCGAAGGCGCGAATCAGCTCAAACGTGTTCCAGTCGGACTTGCTGGGCTGGAAGAACAGCGGCTGCATCTCATGAACCATGGCACCGAGCGTGACGTCATTCTTGTCCTTGTCCTTGACGATCTCGTAGTCGGTGCCCTCGGTCAGCGGAGCCATAAAGTAGTCACGGCCCTGGATATAACGCGCCCAAGAGCCCATGCCCGTATTGTTGATAGATACACCGTAGGTCTGGGCAACATCGAACTGTCCGTCTTCAAAGTACTTGGCGAAGCCCTTCTCTTCGGGCATAGTCTTGATCCCCTCAGAGTGGAGGCAGTTCTCAGGATCGTCAAGATTGACCTGGAAATTGAGGTTACTAATGTTGGGGTTGACCGAAGCGACGTCGTCGGTCAGCTTCATAGCGATCCACTGGTGGCCGGAAAGCGCGGCGAACAGCCAAGTTTCGGTGTTGTCGGCGATGACAATCTGGTCGTTGGAGCAGACGCCCTGCTCGTCAATTAGACTGCCGATAAGCTCGACGCCCTCGCGGGCCGTTGCGCTCTCGCCCAAGATGACGCCCGCGTAGCTGTACTCGCCGATGCCGGTATTTTTGACCTCGGGATTTGCTTTGTGGGCATGCTCGGTCGTGGGATCCGCTGCCTTGGCATCGTCGTTGTAGGAGGTGCTCAGTGTTGCGGAGCAGGAGACGCCCTTCTCATTGATGCCGGCCTCGGAGTAGGCATCCCAGCGTCCGTCCCACTCAGCAGGATGGTCGCGCACGTAGCTGTAACGATACGTAGTCTTGGTCGAGGTGTAGGAGAATCCGGACTCGTTCGAGCTGTAGGTATGACCAGGGCCATAAGAGGGCTCGATGCCATAGTGTTTGAGGTAACGAGTGCCAATGTCCTCGGTGCGGCCATAGTACGTGTTACCGTCGGCCGTAAGGTTCTTGCCCATGTACATCTGCGTGCAGGCGAGCGCAGATGTCGGCATGGACATGATGGTTGCAGCTCCAAAGGCGAGGCCTATGCCAAGCTTTTTGAGCGCGTTGACGGGGTGAGTTTTCCTCATTTTCCCTCCCAGCGTGCGAAAGCCCTCCGTTGCCAGAGGGCTTCAGCCAATAAAGACACCCCATTAGCGTAACGAACTGGAAACAATATTCATCTATGAAAGAAACTTACTCGATAAGCGTAATGAAATATGCGATGAGCGGTTAATTGTACTCAGTTTATAGCTTTACTTTAATAAAGACGCCCTGTAATTACTGTAGTCGAATAAAGTAGCTGGGAATGCCCGAAATGAAAATCCCCTGCTGTTTGGCAAATGCATAAACGGCAGGGGAGACGATAATTGGATGAATATCATACCAATGTAGATTTACTTCTTTCGGCGGTGAATCACGTTGATGGCGTAACCGACGAGCATGGCCAAGACGATGACAATAAAGCCGATCAGGGGATTGTCGTTCATGGGGTCCTCCTATTTTCCGAGCGGTGAGAATTCGTCGACGATGAGGTCGAGGCATTGCGGAAGCGCGCGGGCACCAAAGACGCCCGAGTTGCTGGAGATGATCTCGCCATCGAACTGCATGCCCAGCGACGGCGTGCAGGTGATCTTGGCTTCCTTGGTCTGGATGATCTTGAACTGCGGACGGCCGAGCAACTTGCCGGCGGGGTCGAGCGCGGCGGTGATCACGGTCGGGAGCAGCTGGACGGTTTTTACGGGCTCGATGACCGCGATGTCGACCATGCCGTCGTTCATGCGGCAATCGGGGAACAGGTTGATGTCGTTTTGAATGACCGAGGTGTTGCCGGCCATGCAGCAGATGCCATCGAGCTCCTCGACAATGCCGTCATGCTCAATCGTAAAGTGCGCTACCGTAGGGTTGGGCGTGGCGAGCGCAGAGAGGAAGTAGGCGATCTCGCCGATGTCGTTTTTGGTGGGGGCGGCCTTCATCATGATCTCGGCGTCGAAGCCCGAGCCGGCGATGATGATAAAGCCGTGGCGCTTCTCGTTGCCGTCTTCGTCGAGCCAAAAGAGCTCGCCCATGTCTACTTTGACCGTGCGACCGGCGCGGCAAGCCTTGGCAAGCGCCGCCGCCTCGGGGGCATTGCCGATGTTGTTGAAGAACAGGCAGGCCGTACCGGAGGGGAAGACGAGCGTGGGGACACCGCATCCGCGCATCTGGTCGAGCACGTTGGAGACAGTGCCATCACCGCCCGAAACGACCACGCGATCAAACTCGCGCACGTCTGCCACGGCGTCCTCGGGTTCCATGCCATCGCCGATAAAGCGCATCACGACCTCGTCGCCGCCCTGTGCAAGGGCGTGCGTGAATGCGAAGATTTCATCTGAGCTGGGGCCCGATGCCGGGTTGTGGATGATAAGGCAGCGCATACTTACGTTCCCGTTCTGTGACTAACCGAGTATAGTTGTAAGGCAATGCCGATATCCTACCCGTGTTTTTCGGGCCTAACCTTATTCGATGGGTTGATATGTACATTTCCACACATCAGGCTCTACTCGACTTTTGCCAGCGCGCCCGTGAGTTCGACGCGATTGCCGTCGATACCGAGTTTTTGCGCGAGCGCACGTTCCATCCGCGCCTGTGCTTGGTTCAGATTGCCACCCCTGCCGAGAGCGTCGCGGTCGATCCCCTGGTGATCGACGACCTATCGCCGCTGGCCGAGCTTATGGCAGACGAGAGCGTGACTAAGGTCTTCCACGCCTGCTCGCAGGATATGGAGGTTATGCTCCATACCGTGGGCGTGCTGCCACGACCGATTTTCGATACGCAGGTCGCCGCTGCCTTTTTGGGCGAGCGCCAGCAGATTTCGTATGGCGCGCTTGTTCAGACGTTTTGCGGCGTCTCGCTGCCCAAGACCGAGTCGCTGACCGACTGGTCGCGTCGCCCGCTGACCGATAAGCAGATTGAGTACGCGATTGATGACGTCAAGTACCTGATCGTCGCCTATACCGAGATGATGAGTCGCCTGCGCGAGCTGGGCCGTGTGGACTGGGTGCTCGACGAGCTACGCCCGCTGGCTGACGAGTCGCACTATCGCGCCGACCGTCACGAGGCATTCCGCAAGGTCAAGCGCATCAACTCGTGCAGCCGCCACCAGCTGGGCATCGCGCGCGAGCTCGCCGCCTGGCGCGAGGACCGCGCCGAGCGCCGTAACATCCCGCGCAAGTGGGTCATGTCCGACGACACGCTGCTTGCGCTCGTCAAGCGCAATCCCGTGCGCGTTGAGGAGTTCCGTAGCATTCGCGGTACCGATCAGTTGGGGGAGCGCGACGTGGACGGTGCGCTCATGGCCATCAAGCGCGGCGCAAGCTGCCCGCACGATCGCCTGCCGCTCATGGTGCGCGGGCATCGCCAGATCTCTCCGGAGCTGGAGAGCGTGACGGATCTCATGTACGCGCTTATCCGCCTGGTTGCCGAACGCTCGGGAGTGGCGACCTCGGTCATTGCCTCGCGCGATGACCTGGCCGACTATATTGAGCATCCCGAGCAGAGCCCCTTGCGCGAAGGCTGGCGCTTTGAGCTTGTGGGCTCGCGCCTGGACGATCTGCTCTCGGGCAACATGGGACTCACTGTGAAGGACGGCAAAATCGAGCTTTTGTAGTTACGCGGTTTGCCAAGCGCTGCAAACGTTTTAGAGCTGCAATGCCAAAACATCGATGGTGTCTCGTTGGCTGGGCGAGTGGGTAAAATGCCTCCAACGTGTAACTCGATTCGGAGGAATTCGCATGCCTTATTACTATGGATACGGCTTTGGCATCGACCCGCTGTACCTGCTGGTTGTTCTTGTCTGCACGGTGATCGGTCTTGCCGCACAGAACTATATCAACTCGACGTACAAAACCTGGTCCAAGGTTCGCTCGGACGGCGACACGGGCGCCACGGTCGCTCGCCGCATGCTCGACGCCAACGGCTGCAACGCCGTGGGTATCAAGGGCGTCGCTGGTGAGCTCACCGATCATTACAACCCGCAGGACAACAACCTGTATCTCTCGGATGCCAACCGTTCGGGCGGGTCGGTCGCAAGCGTTGCCGTTGCCTGCCACGAGGCGGGCCATGCCGCCCAGCGTCAAAGCGGTTATGCCATGATGAAGGTTCGCACCGCCCTCGTGCCGGTCGTCAACTTTACCCAGAACACCTGGACCATCGTGTTGCTCTTGGGCCTATTTATGAACATTGCCGGGCTCACGGCCCTCGCGCTGATCTTCTTCTCGTTTAGCGTGCTGTTCCAACTGGTTACGCTGCCGGTCGAGATTGATGCTAGTCGGCGCGCCGTGGCGTATATTGAGCAGTCGGGTATGAGCTCCAAGCAGGTCAACGGTGCCAAGAAGGTGCTGACGGCCGCCGCGCTTACCTATGTGGCTGCGGCGCTCACCTCGATTATTCAGCTGCTCTATCTTATGGCTCGCTACAACAGAAACTCCAACCGATAACAAATTGGGTCGCTGGGCGCCGCGGGGATTCGTGTCCCCGCGGCGCTGTACTATGTGTTGGACTTGAATTTGCGCAGGGCCGAAGCCCTTGTGCACGATGACGAAAGGAGGCTGCGTGGCAGGCTGGAATCTGACCGGCAATACCGTTTCCGCCGAGTTCGACGGTTCGGACGATCAGGAGCGCAAGGAGCTCAGCGTGAGCCAAGCGGTGGAGATCGCCGCCGGCGCGCTCGACGCCATTCCGCAGCTGAGCGTTTTGGGTGAGGTCACGGGTTTTCGTGGTCCCAATGCCCGAAGCGGCCACTGCTACTTCCAGATTAAAGACGACTCGACCGCCGTCGACTGCATCATCTGGAAGGGCGCCTATCTCAAGCGTACCTTCGATCTGCGTGACGGCATGCAGGTGAGCTTTAAGGGCAGCTTCAACCTCTATAAGGCCACAGGCCGCATGAGCTTTGTCGCTCGCTCGTTTTCGCTGGCGGGGGAGGGTCTGCTGCGTCAGCAAGTGGCGCAACTGGCCGAAAAGCTACGCCGCGAGGGCCTGATGGACGAAGCGCGCAAGCGCCGCATCCCGGTGTTCTGCTCCCGCGTGGCGGTCGTCACCTCGCTTTCCGGTGCGGTAATCGACGACGTCAAGCGTACATTGCGTCGGCGCAATCCGCTCGTCGAGCTTGTCTGCGTGGGCGCCAAGGTTCAAGGCGAGGGTGCGCCGGCCGAGCTTATCGAGGGCCTGCGCCGTGCCGCCGCCATCACGCCGGCGCCCGACTGCATCTTGCTGGTGCGCGGCGGCGGCTCCTTCGAGGACCTCATGACCTTCAACGACGAGGAGCTTGCCCGTGCAGTGGCTGCCTGTCCCGTGCCCGTGGTGACCGGTATCGGCCATGAGCCCGATACCTCGATTTGCGACATGGTGAGCGACCGCCGCGCCTCCACGCCCACGGCGGCGGCAGAATCGGTGGCGCCGGCTATGACGGAGTTGGCCGATGTGCTCGAGGCGCGCCATCAGCGTCTGGGTGCCGCGATGGCATCGATGATTGGGTCGGCCCAGGTCGACCTGGAGATGCTCGATCAGCGCGGTCGCCGTGCCTGGGATACCTATACGGCTCGCCTGGGCGATGCGCTCGATGCGGCTGCGTGCCGCCCGTGCCTCAACGACCCCACATTTATGGTCGAGCGTCGCGAATCGGAGCTTGCGCTGACCGCCGATCGCCTGTCGGGCGCCATAGTACGCTCGGTCGGGACATTTCGCTCCAACTTTGAGCGCTTGCCCGAGCGTCTGGTTGCAAGCACCTCGGGGCTCGATGGCAAGCGCCATGCGCTCACGCTCGCGAGCTCTCGCCTGGAGCATCAGGGGCGCACGATGCTCAACAAGCCAGCGTCCGACCTGGGCCGTACGGCAGCCTCGCTCGATGCCCTGTCGCCGCTCAAGGTGCTTGCCCGCGGCTATTCCATCGCGTACAGCGTTGACGGCGTGGCTATGAGCGCCAAGACCTTTAAGCCGGGCGACGCCATTCGCGTACGCATGGCAGACGGCAACGTGGCAGCAACGGTCGATACGGTCGAGTAGGCTGCGTTTCATAGCGATAAACCTTTAGGAAAGGAAGCAGATATGGCAGAGAAAACCCCGGTCGAGCAGCTTACGTACAAGCAGGCTTCGCAGGAGTTGGAGCTCATCATCCGCAGCCTGGAGTCGGGCGATATGGAGCTCGAGGAGTCGCTCGAGAGCTATACCCGCGGCGTAGAGCTCCTCAAGAGCCTGCGTACTCGCTTGTCCGATGCCGAGCAGAAGGTCTCGGTGCTCCTTAAGGACGTCGACGGCAACGACGTGCTCGCCGACGGCGAGGCCGCCAACACGGACGACAACCTCTCGTTCTAACCACCCCGACCAAATATAATTACCTTGGTCTGCGAGAAAGGAACCAACCATGTGTGATTGCATCTTCTGCAAAATTGCCAACCACGAGATCCCCTCGACCGTCGTTTACGAGGACGATCAAGTCATCGCCTTCGACGACCTCAACCCCCAGGCGCCGGTCCACACTCTCGTGATTCCCAAGAAGCACTACAGCGATATCGCCGATAATGTGCCTGCCGAGACCATGGGCGCCATGGCTCACGCCATCCAGGAGGTCGCTAAGGCCAAGGGCTTGGAGGACGGTTTCCGCGTCATCTCCAACAAGGGCGTCAACGCCGGTCAGACCGTCATGCATTTCCATATGCACGTCCTCGGCGGCAAGAACTTGGGTGAGAACCTCATCTGAGGGCGCGTAGGCCGTCGACTTGGCTGCCTTTGGAGTAATCTATGCAGCTTTCTCAACTCGAATACCTTCAAGCGGTAGCGAACTATGGCGGCGTGCGCAAAGCAGCTCGCGCCGTTCATGTGAGTCCGCAGGCCGTTTCGTCGGCAATCAAAAAGTTGGAATCTGAGTATCAGATCGTTTTGCTCAACCGATCGGCGGGGGAGGCTGTTTTGTCTCCGGCGGGCAGAGAATTTGCGCGTCGTGCACGCGTGATCCTGGCACAAGTCGACGATCTCAAAAAGTACGCTCAATCGAGGGACGACGGCGTCTCGCCCGACGGCCACTTTCGTCTTTACGCCCCCTGCCTTCATGGGCGGGGGCGCCTTTTTGCCGAAAACTGGTATGACTCGTTTGAAAGCTCGCACCCTCAGATTCACCTCGATGTGTGGCATCAGCCAACGGCTACATGCTTTGAATCACTTATACTTGGCATTTCGGACGCGGCTATCTCGTTTGAGGAACCACGGGACAGCGTCCTTTCTTCAAAATATATGGGTGAAAAGGAGCTCAGGGTTCTTTCATGCCCAGCTGGTCATCAATCTGTGGGTGCTATGACCGTTCGTGAGTTACTGGGCGGCAGGCTCGCTGTTCCCATTAATTTGTCACCCTGTCTCAATGCAATCAATCAATGTCCCGAAGCTCAGCTGGTTAATTTCCGCTTTCGCGATGTCGAATACGGAAACAGGGCGCAGGCTGAGTTTCTTCAAGCCGGGGGATTGATATTGAGTTTTTCTGGCTCTTCTCTCGCATCGGATGGATCGGAAGTGAGCGAGTGCTCCATTGAAGCCTCACATGACGTAGCCTTGCCCATCTACTTTTGCTATCGACAAAATGCCTGGACCGATCGACACCAGACGGTATTTCTTCACCTATTGCGTCATCTCGCTTCGTGAGGCCATTTGGCCTCGTGTCGTCAAGTGAATGTTGACGCCCTGCAACACATAGCTGACAGCTTTGCCCTCATGCTTTTCCAAGATTTCGATTTAGATTGCTGACTCTTGGAGGGCGGAGCATGAAAAACCGTACGGTTTTGCTTTATATGACGTTCGTTTTTCTGTCGAACTTCAGCACTATTTTGTATTTTCTGACGGTTTACCTTGAATTCGTCGGATTCTCGATAGTGGCGATTTCTAGCATGATGATTGCATATCAAGTGAGCAAGTTCATCCTCGAAGTTCCCACTGGCTATATTGCTGATAGGTTTGGACGAAAGGCAAGCGGTCTCGTTGGCGTCGTGGGGATGCTTGGATACTACGCCGCCCTGCTTCTCGTCCGTTCCCCTCTGCTTTTAATCGGTGCGTTCGCTCTCAAAGGTTTTGCCGTTGCATGTCTGAGCGGATCCATAGAAGCGATTTACATTGACAGCGTCTCTCAGGACCAGCTCGTAAGACTTAATGTCGTTGAGCGATTTGTTTTCTATGCCTCTTATGCCATCTCCGCTTGCGTGGGCGGTTTCATTTCGTCTGTCGGTGCATATCTCATTGGTCTTTCGGCAGATATCATCGCAATGGTGTTGACGTTGGTTGTCGTTGTCTGCATTCCTGAGATGCGAAGAGGGGGCACTGCGGGGGCACCTGAGCGTGGAATTAGCCCGAAGATGATCGGTGCCGCTATTGCGTGTAATGGCATTCTTCGTTCAGCGTTCATCATGGACTGTTCTCAGGCATTTGCTTTTGTCGCCCTGGAAGACTTTTTCTCACTGCTGCTTGCGGGTCGCGGAATGAATGCCGTCGCTTCGGGTGTGACCATTGCGGTTCAGCTCCTTGCCTCGGCCTCCATGGGACTTATTGTGCCCTGTGCGATTGCTCATGTCGACAAGGGCCGCTTTGCGCGTATTTGCGGCATCGTGCGTCTTTTCCTGACAGCTCTGTTTTTGATTCCCTTAACTCCGGTTTATTTGCTGCCCGTGTTCTATGTGCTGCAGACGGTCGCGTACTCGTTATTTGCTCCAATTAAATACTCAATTTTTCAAAAAGCAGCCGATCCTTCGATGCGCTGTTCACTGATTTCGGTTCAAAGCCAGATGGTGGCGGTGGGTGCCATCCTTTTCTATCTGTTCAACGCTGCGTTGAGCGGCATCGCGGGCATTCGAGTCATATTGCTTGTCGCGCTCGGGATTTCTTCCCTTGTGTATATCCCCGCGTTATTTCGTCTTACAAGCCAGAGGACATGAGTATTTAGGCACCGATAACTTATATATCAACGCAATAAACCCGAGCGCGAGGGCGTTTGGGTTTATTATTGAAGCGTATGTAACCTGGCGGCGCCACACCGCCTGTTAGTAGGGAGACACATGAACGTTCTGGTCGTCAACGCAGGATCTTCGACCCTTAAGTATCAGGTCATCGATACCAAGTCCCATAAGGTGTCCGCAAAGGGCTCCTGCGAGCGCGTCTGCTTTACCGGCGGCACTTTCACCCATGCTGCCAACGGCTCCAAGAAGGTGACCGAGAACATCGAGTTCCCCGACCACAAGGTCGCCATCGAGGTTGTCCTGAAGGACCTCGAGGCCAACGGCGTCAAGATTGAGGGTATCGGCCACCGTATCGTTCAGGGCGGTTGGTACTTTGGCGATTCCTCCCTCGTCGACGAGGATGTCCTCGCCAAGATCCGCGAGGTCGCTCCGCTCGCCCCGCTGCACAACAACCCCGAGGCCAACGTTATCGAGTACTGCCTGGAGCAGTATCCCGACCTGCCCAACGTCACGGTTTACGACACCGCTTTCCACTTCAACATGCCCGAGGTCGCCAAGACTTACGCCCTGCCCAAGGACGTCTGCGACAAGCTGCACATCCGTAAGTACGGCGCCCACGGCACCAGCTACCGCTACATCTCCAAGAAGGTCGCCGAGATGACCAACGGCGAGGCCCGCAAGGTCGTCGTGTGCCATATCGGCTCCGGCGCTTCCCTGTGCGCCATCGAGGACGGCAAGTGCATGGACACCACCATGGGCTTGACGCCGCTCGACGGCGTTATGATGGGCACCCGCTGCGGCTCCATCGACCCGGCTACCGTGTGCTACCTGCAGCGCGAGGGCGGCTACACCTTCGACGAGGTCGACGAGATGATGAACAAGAAGTCCGGCCTTTTGGCTGTGACCGGCGGCAAGACCAACGACTGCCGCAACGTCGAGGAGCTCGCCGCTGCCGGTGACCCCGAGGCCCAGCTTGCCTTCGATATGTTCGTCTACAAGATTGCTGCCAAGGCTGCCGAGATGGCCACCTCCATGTGCGGTATGGACACCCTGGTCTTCACTGCCGGCATCGGTGAGCACGCTCCTGCCGTCCGCGCCGGCGTGGCCGACCGCCTGGCCTTTATGGGCGTCAAGATGGATCATGCCCGCAACGCCCTGCGTGGTGACGGCGCATGGTGCCTGTCTGCCAAGGATTCCAAGGTTAAGATTTTCGTTATCCCCACGGACGAGGAGTTCATGATCGCTTCCGACGTCGAGCGCATCGTCAACGGCAAGTAATTGCAAAAGGGGAGGGGCTGGACGACCGAGCGCCGTTCGGCCCCTCTTTTGTGCTCGTTGGGCGATATGCCTGATAGTTATTTATTAAGTTGTGATAACTTCTTATTAACATGCGGCCGCCTTAAGGGGTCTGCGCCGACCGTATCGCACTGCAAAGGAGTCTCATGAACGTACTTGTTGTCAACGCCGGTAGCTCAAGCCTTAAATATCAGCTTTTGGATACCGATACCCGCGAGGTTTTCGCCAAGGGCAACTGCGAACGTATCGGTTCGGACATGGGCATCTTTGGCCACTCCGAGAACGGTGGCGCCAAGCAAACCGAGGAGGTCCCCTTCCCGGACCACCGTTCGGCTATCGCACGTGTGCTCGAGGAGCTCGAGAAGACCGACTTTACGATCGATGGCATTGGGCATCGTATTGTTCAGGGTGGCTGGTACTTTGACGATTCCGCGGTCGTCGACGATGAGGTCATGGCTAAGATTCTCGAGGTGGCACCGCTTGCCCCGCTGCACAACTACGGCGAGGCAGCGGCAATCGAGTATTGTCGCGAGAAGTATCCGGAGCTGCCCAACGTGGCCGTCTTCGACACCTCGTTCCACATGACTATGCCCGAGGTCGCCTACACCTACGCCCTGCCCAAGGACGTGTGTAACAAGTACCACGTGCGCAAGTACGGCGCCCACGGTACGAGCCACCGCTACGAGTGGATGATGGCCAAGGAGATCCTGGGTTCGCGCTGCCACCGTCTGCTTTCGTGTCATCTGGGCAACGGCGCTTCACTCGCCGCCATTGAGGACGGTGTATGCCGCGATACCACGATGGGCCTCACGCCGCTCGACGGCCTGATGATGGGCACCCGTTGTGGTTCCATTGACCCGGCTACCGTGTGCTACCTGCAGCGCGAGGGCGGCTACAGCTACCAGGAAGTCGATGACATGATGAACAAGCAGTCTGGTCTGCTTGCCATCTCGGGCATCTCCAACGACGCCCGTGACATCCGCACGCGCGCCTCCGAGGGCGACGAGCGCTGCCTGCTCGCCTTCGATATGTTCGCCTACAAGGCCATGCAGCAGGCCGGCTCCATGATTGCCTCCATGGCGGGCGTGGACACCATTACCTTTACCGCCGGCATTGGCGAGAACGACTGGTCGATCCGCAAGGCTTTCTGCGACTGCTTCGAGTGGCTGGGCGTGCGCATCGACAACAACAAGAACCGCGAGGCCGTGGGTAACGGCCCGCAGGTCATCAGCGCCGCCGGTTCCGCCGTCACGGTCATGGTCATCCCCACCGACGAGGAATACATGATCGCCCACGACGTCGAACGCCTGACCAAGAACAACTAACGCATTCGTCTGTAATTGAAAAAAGGCCTCCAGAGCAACAGCTCCGGAGGCCTTTTTACTAGCAGGCGGTAATTCCAGTCCCAAAGTGACCATCGCCGGCAACGCCTGCGCTTTCAGCAACGGCATCCATTCGTTCAGATCCTAAGCCCCAGCTCGTAGCCAAGCCGCCGCCCACTCCAGATTCCCTGACTGCTGCGTGACGGCAGGGACCCTGCAGGGCAAAGCTCTGAAAACATTCCGCAGGACGCAAAGAGGCTCCGCCGCGCGAAGCGCGCAGCGGAGCCTCTTTGCATGTCCGAGGACGTTTTCAGAGCTTTGCCCTGCAGGGTCCCGAGGGGATATGTAATCTATTCAGCCATCTGAGCCTGGACGGCGGTGATGGCTACGACACCCACGATGTCGTCGGCAGAGCAGCCGCGCGAAAGGTCATTGACCGGCTTGGCGATGCCCTGCAGGATGGGGCCGTAAGCGTCGGCGCCAGCGAAGCGCTGGACCAGCTTGTAGCCGATGTTGCCGGCCTCGAGGTCGGGGAACACGAGCACGTTGGCCTTGCCGGCGACAGAGGAGCCGGGAGCCTTGAGCTGGGCGACGGTGGGGACGATAGCGGCGTCGAGCTGCAGGTCGCCATCGATGGCGAGCTCGGGAGCCTTCTCCTTGCAGAACTTCACGGCCTCCTGGACCTTCTTGGCGACCTCGCCGCCGGCGGAGCCCATGGTGGAGTAGGAGAGCATGGCCACGTGCGGCTCAACGTTGCCCATGAAGGTGGACCAGGAGTGAGCGGAGGCGATGGCGATCTCGGAGAGCTCGTCGGAGGACGGGTTGATGTTGAGGCCGCAGTCGGCGAAGATCAGCGTGCCGTCGGTGCCGAACTGCGGGGTGTCGGTGCACATCACGAAGAAGGCCGAGACCAGCTTGGTGCCCGGGGCGGTCTTGAGGATCTGAAGCGCGGGGCGCAGGGTGTCGGCGGTGGAGTGGCAGGCGCCGGAGACCAGGCCGTCGGCGTCGCCCATCTTGACCATCATGGTGCCAAAGTAGGTGGCGTCCATCACCTGGGCGCGAGCCTGCTCGATGGTAACGCCCTTCTTGGCGCGGAGCTCGGCAAACTTCTGTGCGTACTCCTCGTGCTTCTCGGCATTGCGCGGGTCGATGACGGTGGCGCCGGGAACGTTGATCTCGTTGGGATCGCCCAGGATGACGATGTTGGCCAGGCCTTCCTCGATGATCTTGTTGGCCGCGACGATGGTGCGCGGATCCTCGCCCTCGGGCAGGACGATCGTCTTAAGGTCGGCCTTGGCGGCAGACTTCATACGGTTCAGGAAATCGCTCATGATACTCCTTACAAGCGTTTCGCTAAGCTCCAGGCCCTCGGCTGTACACGAATAAACCCGCTGCTAGCGGGTTTACCTTTCAATAATGTACGCCGCGGTGCTTGAGCTTTCCTTGTGTGGCAAGCTCATTATAGGACGCATTAGCGCTATAATCGCACTGATAAATATGTCTCGACGTATGTTCGAGAAAAAGCCCAGTTAAAAAGCGTGTGGCTTTTGACAAGGAGTATCGATGCAGATTACCTCAGGCCTGCCTGAAGGCTTTAATGCCGGTGCGTACGACATGATCGTTGTCGGCGCCGGTTATGCCGGTGCCGTTTGCGCCCGCCGTCTTGCCGAAACTATCGGCTATCGTGTTGCCGTTTTGGAGCGTCGCGGCCACATCGCGGGTAATGCCTACGACTGCACTGACGAGGCCGGAATCCTGGTCCACGAGTACGGTCCGCACATCTATCACACTTTTAATGAGCGCGTCCATAGCTTCCTGTCGCGCTTTACCAAGTGGACGGACTACCAGCACAAGGTGCTCGCCAACATCAACGGCACCCTCATGCCCGTACCCTTTAACCATGCGAGCCTCAAGCTCGCCTTTGGCGATGAGCGCGGCGAGGAGCTGTACCAAAAGCTCGTGGAGACCTTTGGCAAGGACGTCAAGGTGCCCATTATGGAGCTGCGCAAGAAGAACGACCCGGATCTTGCCGAGGTCGCCGATTATGTCTATGAGAACGTCTTTTTGCATTACACCATGAAGCAGTGGGGCCAGACGCCCGACCAGATCGACCCCTCGATCACCGGCCGCGTTCCCGTCTTTGTGGGCGATGACGATCGCTACTTCCCGCAGGCTCCTTTCCAGGGCATGCCGCAGGACGGCTATACCGCGCTGTTCGAGCATATGCTCGATCACGATCTGATCGACGTGTTCTGCGACGTGGACGCCCGCGATCTCTTTGAAATCGACGAGACCACCGTCAAGATCGATGGCAAGGTCTACGGCGGCGAGATTGTCTATACCGGTCCTCTCGATGAGCTGTTCAGCCTCGACTTGGGTGCGTTGCCGTACCGCACGCTCGATATGAAGTTCGAGACGCTCGATATGGACCAGTTCCAGCCCGTGGGCACCGTCAACTACACCACGAGCGAGGACTACACGCGTATCACCGAGTTCAAGAACATGACCGGTCAGGTCCTGCCCGGCAAGACCACCATCATGAAGGAGTACTCCAAGGCCTATACGCCCGGCTCGGGCGAGACGCCGTACTACGCCATTCTTGAGCCCGAGAACCGTGAGCTCTATGAGCGCTATCTTGAGCGCGTCCAGAACCTGACGAACTTCCACCCGGTGGGTCGTCTGGCCGAGTATCGTTACTACGATATGGACGCCGTGACCAATTCTGCCCTCGATCTTTCGGATGAGATTATCGCCTGCCATGCATAAAGTCATAACATTCGGTATTCCCTCGTATAACGCCGCCAAGGACATGGACCATTGCATCACCTCCATCTTGGAGGGGAGCAATTGCGCCACCGATATCGAGATTATCGTGGTGGACGACGGCTCCAAGGACGAGACGGCCGCCAAGGCCGACGAGTGGGAGGCCCGTTATCCTGGAATCATCCGCGCGGTGCACCAGGAGAATGGCGGTCACGGTATTGCCGTCCTTTCGGGTCTGCGCGAGGCGCAGGGCACCTACTACAAGGTTGTCGACTCGGACGACTGGCTTGACGGCGCTGCCCTTTCGACCATGCTGTCGATTCTGCGTGGCTTTGAGGAGCGCGACCAGCGCGTTGACCTGTTTATCTCGAACTACGTGTACGAGAAGGTTTACGAGGGCACGCATACCGCTATCGGTTACAAATTTGCCCTGCCGCGCAAAAAGATCTTTTCCTGGGATCAGATCGGTCATTTCCGCCTGGACCAGAACCTACTCATGCACAGCCTGTGCTATCGCACGGATGTGCTGCGCGAGTCCAACCTTCCCATGCCGCCGCACACGTTCTATGTGGACAACATCTACGCCTACGTGCCGCTGCCGCGTTGCAAGACCATGTACTACGCCGACATCGACCTCTACCGCTACTTTATCGGTCGCGAAGGTCAGAGCGTCAACGAGGCAACGATGGTCAAGCGTCTGGACCAGCAGTTCCGTGTTACGCGTATCATGATGGAGTCGTACCACCTGTACAGCGATGTTGAGTCGTCGCGTCTGCGTTCGTACATGATGGGCTACTTCACCATGATGATGGCGATCTGCTCGGTGCTCACCAAGCTTTCCGAGGAAGATTGCGCCGACGAGCGCCTAAAGACGCTGTGGAATGATTTGAAGGCCTACGACGAGCGCATGTATCGTCGTGCCCGCTACGGCGTGGTCGGCTTCTTCACCAACCTGCGCGGACGGGCCGGAGACAAAACCACACTCGGCCTATACCGTCTTGCCTCAAAGATCTTCAAATTCAACTAGCACAGAAACGCACGGGTAACGGGGACCCCTGGTCCTTAACTTGCTACTTCGGACAGTCCTGCGCAAGACGGAGGCGCCACTGGCGCCTCCTTTGCGTGCGGAACTCGTATCAAGTTAAGGACCAGGGGTCCTCTGCTATGTCTCGCTTTATGTCAGCAAGCTGAATTTGAAGATCTTCGACGCGTGGTACAAAGGGGCCTGGGCTGAAAAGAATTTGGTTGGTAGTCGGTCGGAGGCGGGCGGACGTTACGTTTGTCGCGAGTTCCGCATGCAAAGAAGGCCACTTAATGTGGCCTTCGTCTTGCATAGGACTGTAGAGCAGCAAACGTAACGCCCGCCCGCCTCCGACCGACGGTCGAGTGAAGTTACTTCGCGGCGCCGGG
The DNA here is from genome assembly GCF_003459655.1 of Collinsella sp. AF19-1LB. NCBI lineage: Bacteria > Bacillati > Actinomycetota > Coriobacteriia > Coriobacteriales > Coriobacteriaceae > Collinsella > Collinsella sp. AF19-1LB. Next base: position 11,759 of record NZ_QRWO01000020.1, on the reverse strand, counting down.
GATGCCGTGGGAGGTTTTGGCGGTTTTGGCTCCGTTTACGATGGCGGTCTGTAGGGCCCTTACGGCGAGCATGCCCAGCAGGTCTAGGGGAACGGTGGCGCTTGTCTGAGCGTCTAGTTTGCCGCTGGCGAGGGTGTAGATGGTGTCGCCGTCGTTGGTGGTGTGCGTGGGACGAATGGCGTGTGCGTAGGCGTCTGCGGCCATCTGGGAGACCTTGGTGGCCTGAGCCTTGGTGAGCTCAACGTTGGTGACGATGCAGCTGATGGTGGTGTTGGTGCGGTCGAGCGGCATCTGCATAGAGCCGGCGGCGGCAAAAGCGGCGAGCTCCATGTCGACGATCTGGTTGCTATCGGCTGCGGCGCGCATGCCGGCTACCCACTCGCCCGTGGTCGGGTCGACGACGTTGCCGCAGGCGTTGACCGAGACCACGGCACCCACCTTGACAGGGCCGAGCGCCACGGCGGCAGCGCCAAGGCCGGCCTTCATGCAGGTGGTGGGGCCCATGAGCTTTCCTACGGTAGCACCGGTGCCGGCACCCACATTGCCCTGCTCGAGTGTGGTGGGGGTGTTGTCGAGTGCCTCGCGCACGGCGGCGATGCCGGCTTCTATGTCGGGGCGCACGGTGGGATCGCCAAAGGCGAGGTCGAAGATGCAGCTGGAGCACACGATAGGCACCTGCGTGGGGCCGACGGGAAGGCCGATGCCGCGGCTCTCGAGCTCGCGGGCGACGCCGCTTGCGGCCTCCAGACCAAAGGCCGATCCGCCCGAAAGGCAGACGGCGTGGACCTTGTCGACGGTGTTCTCGGGTCGCAGCAGGTCGGTTTCGCGCGATGCTGGAGCACCGCCGCGAACGTCAACGCCGCCGGTGGCGCCCTCGGGTGCCACGATTACGGTGCAACCGGTGCCGGCCTCCTCGTCCGTATAGTTGCCATAGCAAAAGCCATCGACATCGCAGACGTCAATGGCCTCGAGCAGTGTATCCATGTTTAACTCCTATCGGTTTTCCGCCGCGCCATGTGCCCGGTCGGGATCCGTACGGTACGCCAAAATTGTAGGCGCTGGGGGATACCCAGCGCCAGATGCAATTACGAGAGCTTTTGAATCGCGCGCGCGACGCGAGCGATGGGTAGGCCCACCACGTTATAGAAGTCGCCCGATATATCATGCACGAGCATGCGTCCTCCTGTGCCCTGAATGCCGTAGGCGCCGGCCTTGTCCATGGGCTCACCCGAGGCGACGTAGTGCTCGATCTGCTCGTCGGTGAGCTCGTAGAACGTCACGTCGGTCACATCGACAAAGGACAGGCTCTCGGCGGCATGTGGGGCGGCCGTATCGCCTGCCTTAACGATGCAGACGCCGGTTGCGACCTGGTGCGTGCGGCCCGAAAGCTCACGGAGCATGGTACGCGCCTCGTCCTCGGTTGCCGGCTTGCCCAGAATCTTGCCGTCAAAGGTGACGATGGTGTCGGCCGCGACCGTCAGCTCATTGGGCTCGGCATGCTCGGCGGCAACGGCGGCGGCTTTGGCGCGTGCTAAGCGTTCAACGAGCGTAAGCGGGGCCTCGCCATCAAACGGCGTTTCGTCGATATCGGCAGGAATGATGCGAATGTCATAGCCCGCCTCGCGCATCAACTCGATGCGGCGCGGTGATTGCGAAGCCAAAATCATAGCTGAATGCCCTCGGCGACCTTCTCGACGGCCTTGTCGCCGGCGAGCGTGCGCAGCAGCTCAAGCGCAAAGGGGAGCGACTGGGCCATGCCGCTGGCGGTGATGATGTTGCCGTCTTGCGTAACCTTCTCGCCGGTATAGGCGCCTTTGGGGAAGCTTTTCTCAAAGCCAGGGAAGCACGTGGCGTGGCGCCCCTCGAGCAGGTCGAGCTCACCCAGGATAAACGGGGCGGCGCAGATGGCGGCGACGTGCTTGGTCGCGGCGAACTCGCAGACCACGTCGCAGACGCGCTGGTCGGCGCGCAGGTTGGTGGCGCCGGGCAGACCGCCGGGCAGCACGACGCAGTCATACTCGTTAAAGTTAATCTCGTCAAAGAGTACGTCGCAGGTTACGGGAATCTGCAGCGAGCTTACGACCTCGCGCGTGGGCATGATCGAGACAAGCGTGGCGCGCACGCCGCCGCGACGCATGACATCGACCATGGTCAGGCATTCAATAGTTTCAAAGCCATCGGCGGCGAGAACGGCAACGCTGGGCATGAGGGTTCCTTTCATAGGCGGCATACAATTAGCCGTCTTATACCCCGAAGACCTCCGCTTGCCACGCTCGATTTCCCAATGTTTAAAATAGCCCCGTCCGAATTAGCTACCCCCACCCATCCTCAACAATCTCAATCTGTAACATCCATCGACCAAAACTAGCCCCAACTGTTACAGATCGAGACAGTCCCCAACAGCACTGCCCCGTTCGGGGAACGACCGCCACAGGTACGGCGGGCAGAGGCTCACTTTTTTCCTCGGTTTTTCTTGACGGAATCTCACCTGTTGTAGTACTTTGTCCCAGTCTAAAAACGCGTGGACTTTTCTGGGCGCTAGCCACCTTTTTGCCACGCAACCGAGCAGTCGGTTGCGTGGCTTTTTTCGTCTTGGCAGCAGGTACCACATGCACCGCCAGAAGACCGCACGAGCCCACCTTCCGACTGCAGGGAACAGACGCACGAGACGTGCATCTGCAAGACAGCAGACGGAAGGGAGCCTAATGGCAGAAACAAACACAATCAAGCAACAGACCGCCGAGGCGGGAGCCGCGGGCGCGGGGCAGGTCAAGGCGGCGCTCCAGGTCTTTGCGGGCGGCGCCTGCTACGGCGCGATGGCCACGACCTACAAGCTCGCCTACGCCGCGGGCTTCACCTCAGCGCAGGTGGTGGCGAGCCAGGCGTGGTTCGGCTGCCTCTTCTTCGCCCTCGCCACGCTCGCAGGGCACGCACTCGGGCACCGCTGGCAGCGCGTGGGCTGGAAGCTCGCCCTCAAGCTCATGGGCCTGGGAGCCCTCACCTGCCTCACCTCAATCCTCTACTGCTACGCCATGAGCGTGCTGCCCGCCCCGGTGGCACTCACGCTCCTCTTCCAGTTCACGTGGCTGGGGCTCGTGTGGCAGACCGTCATGACGCGCCGGCCGCCGAGGCTCCTCCAAGTGGCCTCCGCCCTGGTCATCGTCTTCGGAACGGTGTTCGCCAGCGGCGTCTACAAGACCGGCATCACCGGGTACGACCCCGTGGCCCTGCTCTGCGCGCTGGGGGCGGCCGTGTCCTGCTCCCTCTTTGTCACCCTCTCCGGCAAGGTCGAGGCCCCCTGCTCGTCCGAGCAGCGTGGCGTCATCGTATGCGCGGGCTCCGTGGTCATGTCGCTCACGGTGTGTCCGGACTACGTCGTCTCGGGCGTCCTCGCCCAGGGCATCCTGCCCTTTGCCGTCATCGCCGGCTTCTTTGGCATGCTCTGCCCGGTCCTGCTCTTCGGCATGGGCTCTCCGCACCTGCCCGCGGGCCTGTCCACCGTCATGGCCGCCGCGGAACTCCCCGCCGGCCTGCTCATCGCCATGATCGTCCTCGGCGAGCCGCTCGGCGTCGTCGAGTGGCTGGGCGTCGCCATCATCCTCGCCGGCGTGTGCCTGGCACAGGTCCCCTCCCTGCTTGGAGGCCGGGAGGCACGTCGCGCCGCCGCAGGACAAGCCGTCAGCTAGTCACCCCTTCACAGGCGGCCCGCGCGCATCAGGGAAAGGGCCACGGGCCAGGCGCGCGAGGCCGCAAGGACGTTATAAAGCGTCCCCCGCAGAGATGGGGGCGCCAGAGAGAAGGAGGCACCATGCCATTTCCAAAAGGGTTCCTTTGGGGAGGAGCCACCGCCGCCAACCAATGCGAGGGAGGTTATGACGAGGGCGGCCGCGGCCTTGCCAACGTCGACGTCATCCCACACGGGCCGGAGCGCAACGACGTAAGCCGCGGCCTGAGGCGCATGCTCGACTTCGAGCCCGGGTACTACTACCCGGCCCAGACGGGCATCGACTTCTACCACCACTACCGCGAGGACATAGCCCTCTTCGCGGAGATGGGCTTTAAGGTCTTTCGCCTCTCCATCGCCTGGAGCCGCATCTTCCCCAATGGCGACGAGGAGGAGCCCAACGAGGCCGGGCTCGCTTTCTACGAGGACGTGTTCCGCTGCTGCCGCGAGCACGGGATCGAGCCCCTCGTGACCATCACGCACTTCGACTGCCCCATCCACCTCGTCAAGAAGTACGGCGCCTGGCGAAACCGCACCCTTATCGAGCTCTACAAGCGGCTTGTGACGGTGCTCTTCAACCGCTACCGCGGCCTCGTGCGCTGGTGGATCACGTTCAACGAGATGAACATGATCTTGCACCGTCCCTTCATGGGTGCCGGCATCGTCCTCGAGCCCGGGGAGAATGCCCGCGAGGCCGAGTACCGCGCCGCGCACAACGAGCTCGTGGCGAGCGCCTGGGCCACCAAGATCGCCCACGAGGTCGATCCGGAGAACAAGGTGGGCTGCATGCTCGCCGCGGGAAGCTACTACCCCTACTCCTGTCGTCCCGAGGACGTTCGCGCGGCGCAGGTCAAGAACCAGGAGGACCTCTTCTTCGTGGACGTGCAGGCGCGCGGTCGCTACCCCGGCTACGCGCTCAAGATGCTCGAGCGCGAGGGCATCGACGTGGGCATGACCGCCGAGGACGAGCGCATCCTTGCGGAGAACACCGTCGACTTCATCTCGTTTAGCTACTACTCCTCGCGCTGCACCGCGGGCGACCCCGACTCCGTGGGCGGCGTCGCCGAGGGCAACGCCTTCGCCGGCGTGGAGAACCCCTACGTGCGCACGAGCGACTGGGGCTGGGTCATCGACCCGCTGGGATTCCGCATCACGATCAACGACCTCTGGGACCGCTACCAGAAGCCGCTCTTTGTGGTGGAGAACGGCCTCGGCGCCTATGACGAGGTGCTTCCCGACGGCACGATCGAGGACGACTACCGCATCGCCTACCTGCGCGAGCACATCGAGGCCATGCGTGACGCCATCGAGCAGGACGGCGTCGAGATGCTCGGCTACACCACCTGGGGGCCGATCGACCTCGTGAGCGCGGGCTCCGGCGAGATGGAGAAGCGCTACGGCTTCATCTACGTGGACCGCGACAACCTGGGCAACGGCACGCTCGAGCGCAGGCGCAAGAAGAGCTTCTACTGGTATCAACAGGCCATCGCCACCAACGGAGGCGACCTGGGCTAGCCGCCCGGGCAATATCACTAAGGAGAAAATAATGGCTGAAAAATACGACGATCTGGCCAGATCCATACTCGAGAACGTAGGCGGCACAGAGAACGTCGCCAGCGTCGCGCACTGCATCACGCGCGTGCGCTTCAAACTCAAGGACGAGTCCCGCGCCAACACTGCCAAGATCGAGGCCCTCAAGGGCGTCATCCAGGTCATCCAGGCCAACGGCCAGTACCAGGTGGTCGTGGGTAACATCGTCGAGGACGTCTACGACGCGGTCCTGGAGGCCGGCAACTTCTCGGGCGGCGCAAGCGCCGACGACGAGCCCCAGGGCGATAAGACCGTTGCCTCCGTCGTCATCGACCTCATCTCTGGCATCTTCCAGCCCATCCTGGGACCGCTTGCCGCCGCAGGCATCATGAAGGGACTGCTTGCCCTCATCACCTACTTCGTCCCGGCCTTTGCAAACGACGGCCTCTACACGCTGCTCTACACCGTGGCTGACGGCTTCTTCTACTTCCTTCCCGTCGCCCTGGCGTTCAGTGCCGCGCGCAAGTTCCGCATGAACGAGTTCACCGGCGTGGCAATCGGCGTGGCGCTTCTCTACCCGACGATGGTCGCCCTGACCTCGGGCGAGGCGCTCGGCAGCATCGACCTCGGCGTGGCCGGCACGTTCTCGTGGTACGCCACCGCCCTCGGGCTCCCCATCATCATGCCCGTGTCCGGCTACGTGAGCTCGGTGATCCCCGTCCTTCTCATGGTGTGGTTCGGCTCTATCCTTGAGCGCTGGCTCAAGAGCTGGATGCCGGCTGCGCTCAAGATGTTCCTTGTCCCGCTCGCCACGATGACGGTCTCCATCGTCTTGGGCTACCTCATCATCGGCCCGGTGGCCACCCTCATCACCAACCTGCTGAGCGCGGCGTTCTCGTTCATCTTCCAGCTCCCCGTGGTTGGTTCCGTCCTGGGCAGCGCCCTGGTTGGCGGACTGTGGATGTGCCTCGTCATCTTTGGCTTCCACTGGAGCCTCATCCCCATCTCCATCATGAATCTGAACACCCTCGGCCACGACAGCGTGCTCGCCGCCACCATCGGCCACGGGTTCGCGCTCGGAGCGGTCATCTTTGCCATGTACCTCAGAAACAAGGACGAGCGCTTCCGCGGCATCGCCCTTCCCGCGATGATCTCCGCCTTCTTCTTCGGCGTCACCGAGCCGGGCATCTACGGCATCGCCCTCCCCAACAAGCGCGCGTTCGTCGTGGCATGCCTGAGCTCCGCCGTGGGCGGCGTCATCGTGGGAATGACTGGCGCTCTCATGTACATCTCGGGCGGCCTCGGCGTCTTCAACCTGCTCAACTTTATCGACGGGACCCCTGGTGGCGCCGGGATCTCCCACATGATCTTCGCGATCATCGCCTCGCTCGTCTCTGCCGTCCTGGCCTTTGTTATCGAGTTCATCACCTACCGGCCCAACGACGATGAGGAAGGCACCCGCTAGCCTGCGCCCTCCTCAATCAGCTCTATGTAATTGAGGGGCAGTTGAGGTGGGTGAGGGCCGAGGGCGATCAAGGTGGCCGCCCTCGGCCCGGGACAACCTGCCAGAAGGCGTTTAGCTTTCTCGGGCGGCGCTGAAATGAACTGCGCCCCGATACTTGGACGGGTCAATTAGCGGCCTATGCCGCACATGGGGACTGATTTCGGAACTCCTCCGGGGTCAGTCCCTTTTGCTTAACCCGCCTCCTCTTGTTCCAGTGAACGGTATAGGCTTCGAGGTCCCGCTTGAACTCCTCGAAGCTCCGCCACGTCCGGCTCCTGTAGAATTCGTCCTTCAGGCGCCCGGGCAGCAGCTCCGTCGCATGAGCTTGCCCTCGCACGCCGCCGGCCCCGGCCGGGTCCGGGCACCCTTCGGCCTCCCGCTGGCCTTCGGCGCGCCCGCACCCCCTGTCGCAAAGCTCTGCTGCAAGAGTCCTCAGCGTGGCGTCGTGCCTGACTCTCCCGTCCATAAAGAAGCCCCCATTTCTAATGTTCAAGAAATGAGGGGCGGTTCAATTTCGGGACGGGGATTAAATAATCATTCGGAGCAAATCTATTTTTATCCCCGTGCCAGAAAAATCATCGGGCGTGGTCTGGGGCAAACAGTCTAGTTGCGCTTGAGGTGGACGACGGTTTCGCAGTGGAAGGTTTGCGGGAACAGATCGACCGGCGTGATCTTGACGGGGGAGAAGGTACCTTCCTCGACAAAGCGCTTAAGGTCGCGTGCCAGGGTGGCGGGGTCGCAGCTCACGTAGGCGACATCGCGAGCGCTCGTGCTGGCGATAAGGTCGATCGCCTCGGGGGCGAGGCCTGCGCGCGGCGGGTCGACCACCAAGACGTCGGCATCCTGGTCGGGGAACTCGCGCACCGCGTCTCCGCCAATGACGTCGACGTTATCAAGCTTGTTGATTTCCAGGTTACGGCGCAGGTCGCGCACGGCCGGGCCGTAGGCCTCGACGGCGGCGACGAAGTCGCAGCGGCGGGCGAGCGGCAGGGTAAAGGTTCCGGCGCCGCAGTACAGGTCCACGGCAAGCTCGTCTTCTTGCGGGTCGAGCGCTTCCATGACAAGCTCGATCAAAATTTCAGCACCCTTGGTGTTGACTTGGAAAAAAGACGGGGCAGACAAGCGCATCTGACCCTCGGCGATATTCTCGGTCCATGAGCCCTCTCCGGCGAGCATTTCGACCTTGGAGACACGGCGGGCCTTCTTTTCGCCCTTGCTCATCACACGCACGATGCTCGTGGGATGAGCGGCGACCGCCAGCACGCGGGAGACTTGCGAGCGCGGAAAAGAGCCCGTGGGCGTCCAGAGTGCAACCTCGAGCGCCTTGGTGCGGCGCGATGCGCGAATGCCCACGCGTTCGAGCCCTAAGTCATGGCTGCCGCTTAGATAGTTGAGTGCGCCGACGACCGATTTGAGCGCCTTGGGAAAACGTTTATCGAACAGCGGGCACGCATCGACGGTCACGATTTTGCTGGGGTCGACACCGTGCATGCCAAGGCGCACGCGACCGTTGACGACGGTCGGTTCGAGCTCGATTTTATTGCGGTAGCCCCAGTCGTCCTTGGTGTGGCAGATGGGCTGCACCAACTCATCGACCTGCTCAGGAGCGAACTTGCCGATGCGCTCGAGCGTGGAGCGCAGGTTTTGCTCCTTGGCGGCGAGCTGTGCCGTGCGTGAGAGATTGCCCCACGAGCAGCCGCCGCAGATGCCCACGTAGGGGCAGGGGGGCTGAATGCGATCGGGGCTCGGCTCCAGAATCTCGGTGGTGCGGGCGCGCATGAACGACTTGCCGTCCTGTACGACCTCGGCCTCGACGGTGTCGCCTGCCACGGCACCCTGCACAAAGACGGCTTTGCCGTTGTCGGCGTGCGCCAGCCCGTCGGCGCCGTAGGTCATCGATTCTATAGTGAGCTTCATATCCCTGCCTGTCATTCGTGTTGTTGCTCGCACCATGGTAGCAGGGAAAAGCGCCCCGCATCCGAGGCTTTGCTCAAATGCGGGGCGCTTCTACAAACTGCTTCTACAAACGACTATTTCGTCCTGCCGGTAATGAGCGTCTTGAGACCCAGACCGATCAGGCCCAAGCCCATGCGCACGCGGCCGGGGTGATGGCGCTCGATGGCCTTGGTCTTGCCAGCGGGCTTATCGCGACGGGCACTCGTCTCGGGTGCGGGCTTGGTGACCTGCGGCTCGGGTCGAGGTGCAGGTGCAGGCTCGGGCTCAATGACGGTCGCCTGGACCTCTTGGACCTTGGGTGCTACCGGCTGCGGCTCGGGCTCGGGGGCGGGTTTTGCCTCAATGACGGGCTCGGGCGCGGCCTCGGCGTTGCGGTAGGCACGCTCCAGCAGGGCTTCCTGCGAGTTGAAGGGTTTCTCACCCTCTGCGCGCTCCACGGGGACCCAGGTGCCGTCGCTCGTGAGGCTGCGGGCCTTCACGTTGTCGCGCAGCTGCATGCTCATGTACTCGTGCACCAGGGCGCGGCAGGTGGGGTCGAGCACGGGGAAGGCGATCTCCACGCGGTGCTCGGTGTTGCGTGTCATCATGTCGGCCGAGCTCAGATAGATCATGTCCGAGTCCACGCCAAAGGCGTAAACGCGCGCATGCTCCAAAAAGCGTCCGACGATAGAACGGACATGCACGTTCTCGGTCTTGCCAGGAACGCCCGGCTTGAGGCACGAGATGCCGCGGATGATCATGTCCACGCGGACTCCTGCGCACGATGCCTCGGCGATCTTGTCGATGACCTCGCGGTCGGTGAGCGAGTTGAGTTTAAAGAACACGCGGGCGGGCTCGCCGGCGAGGGCGCGCTGGATCTCGCGGTCAAGCCCGCGCATGATGAGCGGTTTCAGTCCGACGGGCGCCACACCCAGGAAGCGGTAATCGCCGCGCAGGTTGCCCAGCGACAGGTTGCGGAAGAACAGGTTGGCGTCCTCGCCGATGCCGGGGTGAGCGGTCATGAGCATAAAGTCGCTGTAGAGTTTGGCCGTCTTCTCGTTAAAGTTGCCGGTGCCCAGCAGCGTCAGGCGCGTTAGCGCCATGCCCTCGCGATAGGTGAGCTGGCAGATCTTGGAGTGGCACTTAAAGCCCTCGGAGCCGTAGATGACGGTGCAGCCGGCCTCTTCCAGGCGCTCGGCCCACTCGATGTTGTTCTGCTCGTCAAAGCGCGCGCGGAGCTCCATGAGCACCGTGACCTCTTTGCCGTTCTCGGCGGCATCGATCAGTGACTCGCACAGGCGGCTCTGCTTGGCCACGCGGTAGAGCGTGATGCGCAGTGAGATGCACTCGGGGTCGTAGGCGGCCTCGTGCACCAGATCCAGGAAGGGGTTCATGGCCTCATAGGGATAAAAGAGCAGCTTGTCGTGCTGAAGTACCTGCTCGCGGATGGAGCGGGTCATATCGATGGTGGGGTTGGGCTGCGGCTTAAACGGTGTAAAGAGCAGCTCGTTGCGCAGGTGCTCGGGAATCTTGCCCTCAATGCCAAAGACGTAGCCTAGGTCGAGCGGGATATCGCAGGTAAAGACAGAGCGGCGCGAAAGCTCGAGCGCCTTGCGGATGGTCTTGAGCGTCGCCTTCTCGAGCGACCCCGAGACCGCGAGCACCACCGGCTGCAGGCGCAAGCGTTTCTTGAGGATGCGCTTCATGTGCTGACGGTAATCCTCTTCCTCCTCGACGCCCTCGCCGTCCGGGTCGATGTCGGCGTTGCGGGTGACGCGGATGAGCGCGCGGTCGAGCGGCTTATAGGAGCCAAAGCAGCTGTCCAGGCAGGCGAGGATGACGTCCTCGAGCAAGATGTAGGAGTAGGTGCCGGTGGGCGAGGGGATCTCGACCACGCGGTTCATCGAGGTGGGAATCTCGATAAGGCCCAGCAGACTCTCCTCGTCGGTGACGCCGTCCAGGCCGCAGGCCAGGTAGAGTGCGCCGTTGCGCAGGTTGGGGAAGGGGTGGCGCGGGTCAATCACCAGCGGTGAGATGACCGGCGACACGTAGGCCTGGAAGTAACGGGTTACAAAGGTGCGCTCCTCGGGCGTAAGCGAATCGATGCGGGCGCGGTGAACGCCCAGGGTGTCGAGCTTGCCCTCGATGCTCTTAAAGATGGACTCCCATCGGGTAAGGAGCCCGGGCATTTCGGCCATGACAGCATCGACTTGTTCGGAGGCGGTCATATTGCTCTTGTTGTCGACAGGCTGTTTTTTGAGCTCTGCCAGATCGGACAGGCCGCCCACGCGCACCATGAGAAACTCATCGAGGTTAGACTCGAAAATCGACACGAACTTTAGCCGCTCGAACAGCGGAACGGTCTCGTCGAAGGCTTCGTCAAGCACACGGTTGTCAAAGCGCAGCCAGCTGAGCTCTCGGTTCTGCGTGTACGAGAAGTCGTGCGGCGGCTTACGCAGCTTTGCAGCGGCTTGCTTTTTTTCGATTTTGCTCGGCATATGCATCTGTCCGTTCAGTCCCCGTGGGGGACGGTTGCCTAACACTATTCACTATTGTCTCAATTTAGTCGGCCTATGGCACGGACGTATCGCGTGAACGGTATCTTTACCTACTTCTTACGCTGACAAGCCATAGAGCTGACGCCCTTCGCGTTGTGAAAAACGGTCTATATCCTCACTCAACTGGTGAGTATGTGTGAATAAGAATGATAGGTAGCTGAATATCATCGAATACAGACAGAAACACGAACAAGCGTCATTTATATACATAAAACCGTTTTAGATATGCAATTCTTAATCGAAAGATTGGAGTTGTAATTGCGAATGATTTTTAAGAAAAAAGAGCATTTACCTTAGAAAAGCTACTTTAGAACGCCGAAGTGCATTATGGGAGAATCATATTCGATATACCGTTCATCGAACTTTGTTGACCGTTCGGGGGCGAGGTGGAATTGCGGTTGGAATTTGGATATAACTAGAGCTGTCAGCAAGCAGCACCCGTTACGGAAGGGTGCTGAGAGATTCGGCCGAAAGGCCCGAAAGAAAGGTAGGAGGCCATGACGAAAGG